>JBDTOH010000314.1:0-6816 GCA_039933355.1 Gemmatimonadota bacterium
CATCGAACACGAGAGTACCTCTGCGCCAGCTGGTGAGATCCTCGACGGAAACCGCTCTAGAGACGACGGGTGGCGTGTTGGTCCGCACCGTTGCGACGTCCCGAGCCTGGAGGGTTACTGCGGGTACCGTGCCACCAGAACGGACGGCGACCGACCCGGTGATGACGACCACATGGACCGGTGCCGAACCTCTCGCGGCCACCTCGAACGCGGTGCCCAAATCCTCGATGGTCGCCCCGCCGGCCGTGACCCGGAACGGGCGCCCGGCATCATGACGGACCTCGAAGAGCCCACGACCCGCGAGGGTCACGGCCCGGGTGGTTCGGCCATACCCGTTGCCGACCTCGAGCCGGCTGTCTGGGGCGAGGTCAACGGTCGAGCCGTCGGCCAGCCGGATCTGCTGCTGCTGGCCCACTGCGGTCTGGTAGACGGTGGACCTCGATCGGGTGGCCTGCCACGCCGCTCCGACCGCCAAAACCGCGGCGGCGGCGACCGCAAACCAGGCTGCCGGGCGTCGGAAAAGCGCTACTCCCGGGGGGTCATTTGCCAGCTGCGGGTGGACTCGACCCCAGGCTCGGTCGACGTTCCAGTCTCCAGGAGGAGATAATGAAAGTGTCCACACTGTCCTCAAACGGACCAATTCGGCTGAATTGGCGGGGTCGGATTCGGCCCAAATTTCGACTGCGGCCTGGTCGGCCGGAGAGCCATTTCCGGATAGGTAACGCGCCAAGTTTTCGGGGGTCATACGGATCCGGCAGAGGGTCGCTAATTACGGTCCTGCCAAGGACACCGGGTTCTAGGACCCCCCCTACAGGGTCCACGGACTGAAATCGTGCCCGTTAAAAAACTTGACAGCGAAACCCGTGCTGCGCCAGGGCGTTTAGAGAGGTAGGGAATTGGAGCGGTCCATTGTGTGCTATGATGTTTCGTCACGATTTGGCGTGTTTCGACACGCGCAGTGCCACGTTCTGACACGGTGCTAGTATGGCTCTCGATCCGTTCCCGCCTGATGTCGTCGCCCGCGTTCGCGCGGGAGACCGGGATGCGTTCGAGCTGATCTTTCGGGCTCTGTACGCCCGTCTCGCCGAATATGCCCTCGGGTTCGTCCGGTCCCGCGATGCGGCGGAGGACGTTGTCCAAGAGGTCTTCGTCGCCCTCTGGACCCACCGCGACCGGCTGGCCAGCCCGGACAACCTGGTTGGGTACTTGTTCCGATCGGTCCGCAACCGAAGCCTCAATCAGCTCCGGAGGGCTCGGGTCGTCTCCCTCCACGAAGAAGAGGCGACCCGGGCCGACCCGGTTACGTCTCCGCCGCCGGACCGGGACGCCGACCTCGGCGAGATCGAGCGGGCGGTGCGGGCGGCGGTCGAACGCTTGCCTCCCCGATCACGGCAGGTATTCCAGCTGAGCAGGGATACGGGACTGACCTATCCCCAGATCGCCGAAACGCTTGGCATCTCGATCAAGACGGTCGAGACGCTGATGGGGCGAGCGCTCAAGTCGATTCGGGAGCGGTTGGTGATCTATCGGCGGTAAGGTGGCGAGGCACCCTCTAAGGTTCGAATCGGAGATCGGTTGGTAGGGTTCCCGTGGCGAGCCGGTGCCGGTAGACCGCGAGGTAGCGTTCAGCCATCGTTCGGTGGGTGAACCCAGCCTCCAAACGAGCTCGACAGGCCGCCGGGTCGATTCGGTCGACAGTCGGTCGGAGTGCCACCAACTCCTCGAGCGTATCTCCCAAGGCCCCCACATCGGGCGTGACGATCTCCGGCAGCGCACCGCGCGTGGTCCCCAGGATGGGTGTGCCGCTCGCCATAGCCTCGATCAGGGTTAGCCCAAACGGCTCATCCCAAAGGGCAGGCATCCACAGACAAGCTGCCCCGGCGAGAAGGTTCCGCTTCTCCTCGCCGCCAACCTCGCCGGCGAAGCGAAGCCCTCTTCGGAGCGACGGCCGCCAGCCGCCTGCCACCACGAGGTCGCGGTCGGCCCGGTGCGCTCCCTCGATTGCCCACCGCCAGCCTTTCATGGTCCGGAGCCGGCCCAGAAATAGATCGAAGCCCGCCTTGCGCGGCTCAAACCGGAACTCGTCCGGATCGAGGCCGTTGTAGACGAAGGTTCGGCACCCCATCCGTCGCGCGTGATCGGCGGAGAGACAGATCATCCCATCGGGGTACGTCTGTTGGCTGGTCCTGACACCGTGCATGGTCCAGACGGACGGCACCTCAATCGGGTGGAAGAGCTTGTGCGCGTGGATCAGGTCGATGCCTGGCGGCAGGTGCGGGCGGATGTCGAAGTCCCATTGGCGCACCGCGCGGCCGTCGACCGCGATGTAGTCGACATTGGGAACCTTGCAGCCGGGCGGTGCGATCAGCGTCACGCGGTGTCCCAGTTCAACGAGCCCGCGAGCGTGCCATACGACGACGCGTTCGGTCCCGCCGTAACGGTCGACCGGGATTCGCTGGTGGTAGAGCAAAGCGATGTGCATCGGCCGGAACCTGGATCAGTCTCGCCGCTTGTGAATCGCGGGGTTCAATTGGGTGGGTCCGGTCTTATTTTCCAGCCGGAATCCATGAATTCTATCGGACTGATCGTATCGACCTACAACTGGCCGGCGGCGCTCGACAGAGTCTTGGCGAGCATCGTCGGCCAAACGGTTCTCCCGGGCGAAGTCCTCGTTGCCGACGACGGCTCCGGTCCGGACACTACGGCCTTGGTAGCAGCCTGGGCGGCTCGAACCTCGATCCCGATCATCCATGTCTGGCAAGAAGATCAGGGTTTCCGAGTGGCTCGGGCCCGCAACCGGGCCTTGGCTCGCGCCTCGTCGGATTATCTCATCTTCCTCGACGGCGACCAAGTGCTCGACCGGCATTTCGTCGCGGACCATCGGCGGGCTGCACGGCCGGGTGTTGTGCTCCGTGGGTCGAGATCGTTTCTATCGCCCGAACGGACGGCGACCGTGCTTGCGACGGGAAAGCTTCCGAGCTGGTGGCAGTCCGGCATTCGGAAGCGGGCCGCGGCGATGAGGTTGCCGTGGTTGGCTGCGTTGCTGGGGAGCTGGCGGGCGCGGCATACCGAAGGCCATAACATCGCCTGCTGGCGTGCCGATGCGGTGCGAATCAACGGCTTCGAGGAGCGGTTCGAAGGATGGGGTGGTGAAGATTCCGAGTTCGTTCTTCGGCTGCTTCATGCGGGGCTGAGCAAGCGCCGGCTGCGCTTCGGTGGGGTCCTCTACCATCTCGACCATCCTCCGGCGGCACGGAACCTCCAGCGCCGAAACGACGGCATTTACGATGAGACTGTCAGTGACTCGAGAATCCGTGCGGTCGTGGGGTTGGATCAGCTCGGGGCGTAGCCGGCCGCCGGACGGAGGGTTGCGTCAGGGTCGGCCGGGTTTGCCGTCATTCGACAAGTCGGCCGCGAGCACGGTCGGCCTCGCCGTTTTCGTGTCACGCACGCTAAGTTCCTCGCCTCAAACCTCCACGCACGAGCATCCAGCATGGCTGACGCCGTAATCGTATCTACCGCCCGTACGCCGATCGGCAAGGCGTACACCGGGGCCTTCAACAACACTCACGGAGCGGAGCTGGCCGGGCACGCGATCAAGCACGCGGTCGAGCGTGCCAAGGTCGATCCCGCCGAGATCGAGGACGTGCTGCTCGGGTGTGCAATGCCCGAAGGAGCGACCGGCGGGAATATCGCGCGGCAGGCGGCGATTCGGGCCGGGCTGCCGGTCACCGTCTCCGGGGCCACGATCAACCGATTTTGTTCCTCCGGGATGCAGGCGATCGCGATGGCCGCCGGTCGCGTGATCCACGAGGGCGTGCCGATCATGGTAGCGGGCGGACTCGAGTCGATCAGCCTCGTGCAGAACGAGCACCAGAACTCGTTCCGCGCCCACGACGCCTGGCTCGACCAGCACAAGCCGGAGATCTACCTCCCGATGATCGACACCGCCGAGATCGTAGCCAAGCGATACGGCATCTCCCGGGAGAGACAGGACGAGTACGGTCTGCAGAGTCAGCTCCGGAACGCGGCCGCGCAGCGAGAGGGCCGGTTCGACCGGGAAATCGTCGCGACTACGACGACCAAGATTCTCTTCGACAAGAAGACCCGCCAGGTCAGCGGGGAGGCGGTCGTCACTACGGCGCAGGACGAGGGCGGCCGGCCGGATACGACGAAGGAAGGCCTGGCGACGCTCAAGCCGGTGCGCGGCGAGGGATCCTGCGTCACCGCCGGCAACGCCAGCCAGCTCTCCGACGGCGCTTCGGCCTGTGTCGTGATGAACGCCAAGGTGGCCGAGCAGCGCGGGGCGGAGCCGTTAGGCCTCGTGCGGGGGTTCGCGGTGGCGGGATGCGAACCCGACGAGATGGGCATCGGCCCGGTTTTCGCCGTGCCCCGCCTGCTCGCGCGCGCCGGGCTCAAGCTGAGCGACATCGGCCTGTGGGAGCTCAATGAGGCCTTCGCGGTCCAGGTGATCTATTGTCGCGACCGGCTCGGCATCCCGAACGAGATCCTCAACGTCGACGGCGGCGCGATCGCGATCGGCCATCCCTACGGCATGAGCGGCGCGCGGATGGTTGGTCACGCCCTGATCGAAGGAAAGCGGCGTGGGGTGAAATACGTGGTGTGCACGATGTGCGTCGGCGGGGGCATGGGAGCGGCCGGAGTGTTCGAGGTGGTCTGATCCGGTCGTTCGCCGTCTCGCCATCCAGCAGACAGGAGCATCGGTGACCCCAACCCCGCTCGACCCGACGCTGGCGGACCCGTCGCGGTATCGGTACTGGCACCCGGTGGTACCGCGATTTCGCGACTTGGACATGTTAGGCCACATCAACCATGTGAACCTGATCGGATGGCTGGAGGATGCGCGGGTCGCGTTCGAGCTGCCGATCCAGCCGGTCGACCAGCTCCAGTCGCTTCCGGTGATGCTGCTGGCCGAGATCCGGGTTCGGTTCATGGAAGAAGTCCACTTCGACGATCCGGTCCGGGTCGGCCTTCTGGTGCAGCGGCTCGGGCGCTCGAGTGTGGTGATCGGACAGGCGGTCTTTGCGGGCGACACGTGCGGTGCGATCGCCGAGGTGGTCGAGGTCCTGGTCGGTCAAGAGAGCCGGGCGCCGGAGCCGTTGCCGCCCGCGTTTCGCGCGTTGTTCGAGCCGCATCTCCGAAAGTCGCCCTGAGATGGCGCTCGCCCTCCTCATAGTCGCGGCATTCGCCGGGTTGTTCCTCGTCGCCCTTGGCCTTCCGGGCCTCTGGCTCTTTCTCCTCGCGGTGGTCGGCTTCAAGCTGCTCGTGGCCACCCCGCTGTCGTGGACGGTCATCGGAGTGGTTGCGGCGCTCGCGGTCTTCGCCGAGGTAATCGAGTGGACCATCTCGGTTCGCTTCACCAAGAAATACGGCGGATCCTCCCGTGCGGGATGGGGAGCGCTGCTGGGCGGACTTGTCGGGGCGGTGGTCGGGGTGCCGATTCCTATCGTCGGCTCGATGATCGGGAGCTTCCTCGGCTCGTTCCTCGGCGCGTTCCTCGGCGAATACTCGGCCGAGCGCCGTAACGACGTGGCGCATCGCGCGGCGTGGGGCGCGCTAATCGGGCGGACGGTCGCGACGGGGGCAAAGATCGCGATCGGGTTCGCGATGGCGGTGCTTGTGGTTTTCTTTTCGTTGGGCACATAACCAGGCGGCAGGGCGGCAGGTAGCTCCGCTTCTCATCGAGCTCGTCTGGTTTCGCGGGATTGCTCGTCAGGGCGTGCCTTGATCGGGGCGCCGCGAGGAGTTCTTCTTCACTCGTCGTTCGCCGAATCCAGCTCTCCCTCACCCCAGCTGGGCGGGGCGGGGGCGTTTCGGATGACCGCTTCGAGATCGGCGGGGGTTCGGCGGCGGCATTCCTTCTTCAGGTTCTCGATATCGGTCGAGAGGAAATCGCCTAACAGACCGGCCGTGATCTCGAACGCGGGGAGATCCTTCTTTGCCGCCGCGTTGGAGTAGAGCGCGAGCACGGCGCGGCCGTCGAATTTGTAGAACGAGTACGTGGGGTAGCGGCCGAAGAGCCAGATATGGGTCGGCCGGCGAAAGTCTCTCGCCAGGCGGGCAAAGTAGCGGTACGCGTCCACGACCAAGCCGGGAATCTGGGGGCCGTCGTCGAAGTGCTGGCCGAGCGAATACATGAGCGCATGGTTCTCGAGGTCGGGAAGGAAGACCTCGAGTGTCGTGCTTTCGCGCGCGAGAAACGCCTTGATCGCGGCGTCGTGATTCTCCCGCCAGCGCCGCGAGTGGATGAAGAACAGCACCATCTCGGTGGATTCGGCGATCAGCGTTTCGAACCGTTGAAAGAAGCTGCCGAACGTTCCAACGCTGACGACACCGGCCGGGGACGGCGGGGCTCCGGTCATTGGCTCGGACCCTTATTTCTTCTCTTTGACTTTGAGCTCCGCTTCGTGCAGCTGAATGAATTCCCGGATATCCTTTTCCAGATCCAATAGACGAATCCACTGTTCCTGGTAGAGGGTCACCGGGAACCGGCCCAGGCCGTACACCGACACGCCTCCCTTCTCGCTCACTTTGAGGTAGACGCTCTTCTGCGACTTATCCTTGAGCGCGGCGTTCTCGGCTCGGAGCCGCTCGAGCTCCGCCTTCATGTCCTCGTCCGACATATCTCCAACCTCCGTTGCAGCAAACCCACCGCCGTCAGGCGACACCGGGACACTTCGACGGTTGAAGATAGTGGGGGCTGATCACGACGTCGGACCAAAGTGCTTCGCGATCCAATCGACCCAGCGGCGCCTTACGTCCCGCTGATGAACCGGGTCCTGCGGAAAGTGTCCA
>JBDTOH010000315.1:0-6811 GCA_039933355.1 Gemmatimonadota bacterium
ATCGAGTCCGGGGCGAGCCCGCTCTGGAACCCGAGATGATCCATGTGAGCCGAGAGGACCACCACTTCCCCCGCGAGCGCCGGGTCCGATCCCCGAATCATGCCGATCACGTTAGGCGCGGTGATCTGGCCGAGAGGCCGGTCGCGGAGATCGATCGTGGCCCTGAGCGGAACGCCTCGCACGACCGTCTCGCTCGCGGCCCGGATGGTCCGGAGTTCGGCGCCGAGCGCCGCGTCCTGACGGGCGATAGCGGCCTCGTTCACCATCACCGCGAGAAACGAAAGGCCGGCGGGTTGTTCCGGCTCGACCCGTTCCCGTTCCTGCGTCGCCGCCGGCCCCCCGACGATGGAGGTGTCGCTCGGCGCCATCAGGATCGCGATCGCGCGGCTGGTAGCGAGGACCGTGCCGATCGCATCGGCCTTGGCGAGCCCGGCGTCGGAAAAGTCGGCCAGCCAGAGCACGATCTTCCCGGCCAAGCTGTCGCTCGGGATTCGGCTCGCATCGATGTTGCCGCCGACCACCACGAGGGAGCTCGTGACTGGGCGGGATGGAACGGTGCCGTTCAAGTAGGCGGCGTCCCGCGAAAGCGGCAGCGTCACTTGGGGAGTGGGTCCGCTCATCAGGACGATCGAGGAGACTGCCGCGTCGAGACGGCGGCGCGCCAGTGGGTAGCGCTGGATATAGTCCCCTGCGGCGCCGGGCTCGAGCCCGGCTTCCCGAAATGCGCGCGCCACATAGTCGGCTGTGAGATCGAGCCCGCGGCTCGGCGTGTCCCGGCCGAGCATGGAGTCGGCCGCGATCGTCATGACTGTGCGTCGAACACCCACTTCCGTTATTCGCTGAGCGGCTCGGTCGAGCGGGCTGCGCTGCGCGAAGAGCCCGAGCCACGGAAGGCCACAGCACAGCGCGAGCAATCCGAGGGCGTGGGCCTGTCGATTCGTCATTCCGGTTTTCCTTTGCGGTGCGATCGCTCCACCGCCGTCGTCGGGAAGAACGCCACGCCGAATCGATACCGGCTCTTCCGGCCCGGGCGGCTCCGAGATTTCCCCTCGTCGATCCATCGATCGAGCTTGCCGCAAAGCTCGATGAACTCCTGCTCCGTAAGTCCCAAGTCCTGCGTCTCGATGAATACCTTCCGGCCGTCTCGGCGGAGATCGACCGCGCCCGCGCGGACCGCCTTCGCGAGGTCGTCCGCGACGCCCGTCAGTGCCGCCGACACGGCATCGATCAGCTCTTCCGCCCCCGCTTCGCCCGGTTCGAACGAGAAGACCGCATCGTCGACCGTGAAATCCTTGGCGGCCGCGCGGAAGGACCGCTCCTCCGCTCCCCGCTTCTGCTCTCGCCGCACTACGCGGATCAGGCCCGCCTCGAGCAAGATGTCCATATGGTGATAGAGCTTGCTGGCCGGCTCGCGCAGCTGCTTCGCCAACCCCGCGATCGTGAGCTCCTTCGCGGCGAGCGCCTCGACCAGGCGCCACCGGAGCGAGTCCGAGATCGCGCGGAGCTGATCGAGTCGTTTGATGACGAACTTTTCTTCCACCCAGCCTCCCCTCGAGAGCCGCGAGTTAGAGCAGCGGTCGAGTGTGGAGCGCGACCACCCGCTCGCGGCCCGCATGTCGAACCGACAGCGAGTAGGTCGTGTCGGGCCGTTCGAAGAGCGACCGGATCCCCCACAGCCCAACCGCCGCCGCTTTGGTGCCGTCGACGGTCAGAACCGTATCGCCCGGTGCGAGCCCGGCTTCCGCACCGCCGGTGCCAGCCATCACGTCGAGGATTCGAATGGTTCCGTAGTCGGGCCCGTCTCCCACCAGGAGCAACCCGCTGGCGTCGGAAGCGGGTCGGGAACCGTTAGGCTCGAGGATGAGTCGTCGGTGGCGATAGTCGAACGTCACGGTGAACCGGGACAACGCCTGGGCGCCAATCGTGCCCGCATCCCCGGCGCGGGTGAGGTCGGCGGAGAATCCGGTCATCGGGCGGGGAAGGGTGAACCCGGCGATCGCGACGCTGTCGAGCACGGTGAGATAGTTCTCGGTCTTCCCGCCGACCGCGACTCCGGGCGCCGGAATCCGCCGATGTCCCTCCGCAATCAGTTTGGTCTGGGCGACGAACGACCCGTTCAATCCGAGCAGATCGAGGCTGCCGGTATCGATCTTGAGCTTCGCCGGCGTCGCCCGGCCGCCGAGATACAGGGTCGCTGGGAGAAAAGGCTCGCCCGCCTCGAGCCACACGCCGACCGAGACTCCGGGCCCACGATCGTCGAATGTGGCCGGGTCGAACAGCTCAATCCGGTGTGCCGCGTAGTCGATCCGCACCACGAACCGGCTCAAGAAATCGTGCCCGAGAACGCCGCCGAACGGTATCCCGATGAGCGGCTCGAGCCCCTCGAGCGGAATCCGCGCCACGCTATCCGCGCAGTACGAAAGACCAGCGATGGAAAGGCAGAACCGATCGGTCCAGCCGAGATCGACTGCGCCTCCGGGGGCCGTCACGGCTTTCCGGCCGCGGAGCGGCAGACGAAGCCGATCGGCGGTCCGCGCGGCGACCACGGAGTATTCGAACCCCGAGTCGAGGTTCCAGAGCTCGCGGCTCGAGTCAGCAAGCGTGACGGGGAGATAGATGAGTCCGCCAAGCGAGGTAAAGTCGAGCCGGGCAAGCGGCGCCGAGCCGGCGCGAGCGGTGCAGGCGGTGAGCCCCAGCGCGGCGAGTCGCAGCCACCGCAGGCGGCACCTGGTTATTCGAGTCATGTACGAATATTACGGTTTTTCAGAACAATCGCAACTGAACCAGCCCGGATCGCTCCGGGCTGCTCCCACTCGCGGCCTACTGCGCCGTCACGATCTTCTTATAGCTCTCCGGCTTCCACATCGGCCGCTCCGTCCGGTTCCCGACTTCTTCCGCCAGATAGAAGATCAGCTTGAGAATCCGGGCCTCCTTCTCCGCGTCGATCTTGTCGGGCGAATCGCTGACCGCGTGGTAGTCCGCGTGGAGCCCGCTGGTGAAGAACAGCACCGGCACGCCACGCACCGCGAAGTTGTAGTGGTCGGAGCGGCTATAGAGATTCTCGGACGGCCACAGGTCGTCCGCGACGGTCATCCCGAGCTCGGGATGTACCCTGGTGATTTCGTCGACGGTCTTCCCGAGATCCGAATGTGCCTTTCCGATCGCGACCACCGAGTCCTTCCAGTTTCTCCCGATCATGTCGATGTTGAGGTCCGCCACGATCGACTTGATGTCCACCGGTGGGTGCTGCGAGAAGTAGCTGCTTCCGTAGAGACCCTTCTCCTCGCCGCTCACCGTGAGGAAGATCACCGACCGCTTTGGCCGCGCGCCCGGCTGGGCCATCGCTTCGGCCAGCTCTATCACGCCGGCCGTGCCGGAGCCGTCGTCGTCGGCCCCGTTGCAGATCCGGTCCTGAGGCCCGTAGCCCTTACAGGCCGAGCCGACGTGATCCATGTGGGCGGAGATGACGACGTACTCCTTCTTGAGGGCGGGGTCGCTCCCCTCCAAGATGGCGACCGTGTTAGGCGCGGTCGTGTGCTGCGGGGGTTTGAGCTTGGTGATCGCGGCGGCCGACCAGTCGGCGAGCGGAACCACGGTGAACTCGGTGGCGGCCCGGAGCTGGGCGAACTGATCCGCGGCTTCGGGGACCTTCCCGAGAACCGAGCTCTCGAGCGCAAACGCGAACAGCGGCCCGCTCGGGGTCGGCCCTGCTTCGGTGTGGCCCAACCGGACCGTCGACTGCGCCGGCCCGCCGCCTCCCAGGGTCTCGTAGAGCGAGTCGCTGTTGACGAGCGCGATAAAGCCCTTGGCGCCATGATTCAACACGTTGACAACCGCGGGGCCGGTCTCCGGCGGAACGCCTTTCGACCAGTCCCGGACCCAGATCACGATCTTGTCTTTGACGTCTTCCGGCTTGAGCTTCGCCGGCACGAATGGCCCGCCGACGAGGACCACCGGAGCGGTGACGAGAGAAGCTGGGCCGGGGCCCTGAGTCCCAAAATCCGGGCCCATGAGAAGCTTGAATTGCTGACCGTTCGGCCCAGCAAACGACACGAAGGACGAATCCGGATCCCGCTCGGCGACCGTGATCGGGTAATGCTGGACATAGCCGCCGCTGTCCCCGGCCGGCTTGAGCCCCAAGCGGTTGAACTCGCTCGCGACATACTGGGATGTGAGGTCGAGTCCGCGGCTCGGCGTGTCCCGTCCGCCCATCGAGTCGTCGGCAATGATGAAGATCCGCCGGCGCACGTCGGCTTCGGTGATGGTGGCCGCCGCACCCGCTCGGGCGCCGGTTTGGGCCAGGAGGGCGGTGATCGGGACCAGCAAGATCGGCAGCGCGGCGAGACAGCGCACGGTTGTCCTCCAAGGAAGATGAAACACCACCCGGGTTCCGCGGCGTACGGACCCAAGGTGGCAGGGTTGCAAGCGATTTGAAAGTGAAGGGTTACGGCGGGTGAACCCGCAACTTATCCGTGGGGCGGCGCGGGTGGTTTCCGGCGCTTGAGGGTGGGTTCTCCCGTGCTCTGCCCCCGAGGCGGCTTCTGCGGCTTAGGCTTGCCCTGGGACGGTCCCTGCCACTCGACTCCGTCGGTGCGTGCCTGCTCATGGGTCAGCTGAATGCCGCCCACGGGCGGCATCGCCAGGGAAAACGCCATGATCCAGGTCGAAAAATGCTGTGCCACCGGGTGTCCTCAATGATTGGAACCGCAGTCTATTATGCACAGGATGTGCCATCGGGGCGCTCTCGCGCAAGTGCCTGTAGATTCACGGCCTACCGATAGTGCCTCGGTCTCGGGCACGGCAAAGGCGTCTCCCCTGATAGACAGTTGGACACTCTCGTTGACTGCCTGAGGACACCCCCCTACGTTGCCCGGGCCCATGACCCACCCGCATCGCCATGGACTGCCGCAACGGATCGACCTGCTCGATCCGATGGAGATCGCACGCCTAGGTGGGGTTGAAATCGTCACGGAAGGGATCGTCGAGGGATTCCTCGCGGGCCTCCATCGATCACCGCGGCGCGGATTCTCGGTCGAATTCGCCGAGCACCGAACCTACCAGCCGGGGGATGAGCTGCGCTACGTGGACTGGAAGGTCCTGGCTCGGACCGAACGGCTTTACGTGAAGCAGTTCGAGGAAGAAACCAACCTCCGGGCGATGGTGGTTCTCGACACCAGCAAGTCGATGGCTTGGACTGGGGACACCGGGATCCGCCTCACCAAGCTCGAATACGCCAAGCGCCTCGTCGCGGCCCTCGCGCTAGTGCTCCTCCGCCAGCGGGACGCCACCGGCCTTATCACGTTCGACGAAACGGTCCGGAGCGTCACCCCCCCGCGGGCCCGATCCTCCCATTGGCGCCAGTTGATCACGGTCCTCGCGCGGACGGAGGCGGGCAACAAGACCGCCGCCGGCCCTGCAATCCGCCAAGTAGTCGACCAGCTCCGGCGCCGCGGGCTAGTCGTTTTCGTGTCCGACCTCCTGCTCGACCGCGAGCTGGCCATCAAGGCGCTCCGGTTTCTTCGCCATCGCGGGCACCAGGTCCTGGTCATTCACATCATGGACCCCGCCGAGCGCACGTTAGGCGGTCCTCTCGAGGCGCGGTTCGAGGACCCGGAAACCGGTGAGACGGTCATGCTCCGGCCGGCCGACTGGGCCTCGCGCTACGCCCAAACCGTGGACGACGTGATCGCCACCTGGCGGCTTCAATGCCGGCGGCATGACATCGCCTATGAGCTGGTCGCGACCGACATGCCTTTCGGGCTGGCGCTCCGGCAGGCGCTGGTACGATCGACTGGGATCGCCTGATGGTGTTCGCCGCGCCGTGGGCCCTCGCCGGTCTCGGGGCCGCCCTGATCCCCATTCTGCTTCACCTGTTCGCCCGGCGCGAACCTCCTACGGTCATGTTCCCGGCGACCCGGTACCTAGCCGACACGGCTCGACTTCATCAGCGGACTCTGCGGCTTCAGCACCTCCTGCTGCTGCTCGCCCGGACGCTGCTCATCGTTGCGCTCGTGCTCGCGGCGGCGGGGCCGAGCCTGCCCACCGGCGGGATCGGCAGCCACGCGCCGAGCGCCGTAGCGGTCGTGCTCGACAACTCGCTTTCGAGCGGGGCGGTTCGGGGCGGTACGCCGACGATCGATCAGATCAAGTCTGCCGCGCGCGAGGTGCTGGGCCGGGCCACCGCGGAGGACCGGCTCTGGCTCGTGGCCGCCGACGGGATCCCGCGCCAGGGTGACCGTGCGACGTTAGGCAGAATGGTCGACAGCACCCGCCCGAGCCTGCTCCGGCTCGACCTCGGCCAGGCCGTCAGCGCAGCCCGAGGCCTGATCGTCTCGTCGGGCTTGCCTGGCGAGGTGATCGTCATCTCCGACCTCCAGGCCACCGCGCTCGGACCTGCGGCCGGGACCTCGGCGGTGATCGTGCTGCGGCCGCAGGAGACGGTGATTGCCAACGCGGGGATCTCGAGCTTGAGTGCCGGAAGCCAGCCGTGGGGGCTCGAATCGGGCCTCGCCACCATCGCCCTCACCGGCTCGGAGAATCGGTCGGTACCGGCGCTGATCGGTATCGAGGGTAAGCAGTCGAAGCAGGCGCTCGTGCCGGTGGGCAGCAACGGAAGCGTACGGCTCACGCCGCCCGCAAACGGTTGGTGGGCGCTCACCGCGACGCTCGATCCTGACGAGCTCCGCGGCGACGACCGGCGGAGCATCGCGCTCCGAGTGGCCCCGCCTGCCCGAGTGACGTGGCAGCCGGGTGACCGGTTCATCGCCGCCGCCCTCGACGTCCTGGCGGCGAGCGGGCGAGTCGGCCACGG
>JBDTOH010000316.1:0-6806 GCA_039933355.1 Gemmatimonadota bacterium
ATGAAAGATATGCCCGGCATGGCGGGTATGATGGGAGGCCCGCACCAGGTGCTGGCGATGGCCTACCGCGACAACCTCGCGACATTTGCCCGAGCCGTGCACGCCGACGTCGCCCGCTCCAAGATGGTCAACGTCGACATCGCTACCCCTGCGGTCGCCGAAATGCGGCGCAGCTTCGAGCAGATGCAGCAACACCACCAGGCGCACATGTCGGCGGCGGGCGACGGGATGAAATCGTCCATGGCGGGAATGATGCCGGACATGGAGAAGCACCTCACGGCGCTGGCGGAGCACCTCACCGCGCTGGAAACGGAATTGCACGCCAGCGCGCCGAGCCCCGCGAAGGTCTCGGAGCATACCGCAGAGATCCTCAAGCAGTGCAGCGGCATGTCAACGATGCACGGGAACGCCAAGACCCATACAACGGGTTGACGAACGAGAATGCCGCTGAGAGCAGTGACCGACGGGCGACCGATCTACTTTGGGATCTTCCGGCCACCCGACGTATGCAGGTGCACGACGAGCCACCTCCCGTCGCGGCGCTCGAGCACGGCCGTGCCACGACCCTCGGCGTCCACGTGCCCGTTAGGCATATCCGCGGAGAGCTCGTAGTGGAATGGCGTCCACGCCACGGTTCCTCGAATCTGGGGCTCGATCGCGAAGTATCGGTACTTGAAGTTCTTGAATTCGCGGAGCTCCGGGCCGAGATGGTGATCGCGGTAGTCGGCCCACCCATGATTGACGCCACTGCCCTCGATGATGTGAACCCAGGCCTCCGGCGCATAGAGCGTGTCAAGGCCGGCTAGATTCTTTGCTTCGGAAAAGCTCGCGAGCGCCTCGACCACCTTCTGCACCCGCTCGCCGTCGGTTTGAGCGGCCGCCGGCATCCAGTCGGCTGCGATTGCCAATAGCGTCAGAGTCATTGCTAAAACGAGTCGTAAGATCTTCATGTGATCTTGCTCCAATGCGGAGAGATGGGGGAGTTCTCGGTGCGAAGTTCACCACCGTTCGGATTGGTCCTGGGATGTTGGCCCGGAGCGACCGCCGGGAACCTCGGCGCACTACCTAACGTCGAGCTAGCCATCCGCCGCTGCGGCTGCAGGAACGGCCGGCCGCGCCGGTATGCGGGTCAGGGTTAGGCGGAAGATCGCGCCGGGACCGTTCCCGATAAAATCGAGATGCCCATCATGGGCCTCGGCTCCCGCCCGGGCGATGGCGAGCCCGAGGCCGGTGCCCTCGGCCCGGGGGCCGGCGACGTCGCGGAAAAACCGGGTGAAGAGATGCCGGATGTCGCCTTGCGGAATGCCGGGACCTTCGTCCGCCACTGTGAGCACGACCTCGGCCTCACCCTCAATCGTGAGGTGCACGGTCCCGCCGGACGGGCTGTACTTGATCGCATTGTCGACCAAGTTTGCAACCACGCGGTCCAGGATGCCAGGGTCGCCCAGCACCTGGCGGTCCGCACCATTGACGGCGAAACCAACCGCTGCCGCGGCCGCGGTTGGGGCAACCCGGCTGATGACCCGCTCGAGAACCGATTTGATGCCGAGGGCCTCTTCGTGCTCCAGCGGCAGGGCAGCATCGCTGCGGGCCAAGGTCAGGAGATCGTCAGCCAGGCGCACGAGCCGGAGGACTTCCTCATGGGATCGCTTCAATGTCGTTCGGTACTCCTCGGCAGTTCGATCCTTGCGCAAGGCAATGTCGATCTCACCGCGAAGGGCCGTGAGCGGTGCCCGCAGCTCGTGACTCGCATCTGCCGTGAAACGGCGCTGGACTTGAAACGCATCCTCGAGGCGAGCCAGCATCCCGTTGAGGACGGTCACCAGCCGGCTGAACTCGTCGACCTCGGCGTGCGCCGTGATTCGCGCGGTCAACGAGCCGGCCTCGAGCGCTTCGGCCTGCTCGGTGATCTCCCGGGTCGGCCGCAGGGCAAGTCGGGCGAGAAGCCGCCCAACACTGTAGCCGGCAATGGTGGCGAGCAACGTAGACAGCCCTACCAGGAGGGCGAATTGCCGCAGGGTCCGCTCAACCGGTTCGAGCGGCGCGGCCACCTGGAGGACGTGAATTCCGTGTGAGCGCGCCACCAACCGAAGCGGATAGAGGACGCAGCGCAACCGCTGGCCTCGCCAGACGTGGGTGTTCCACGACACCTCGCCCCGCGCGGCAAACGACAACGCGCCGGCGGGGAGATCCAGATTCTCCTTCAAATTGCGGCTCCGGACGAGGGGTTGGCCATCGTTGGTCCACAGCTGCGCGTATCGGGTCAGCTCGGCCGGCGGCCCCGCCCGAGAAGCGAGCAGCACACCCTCATGGAACTCAAAGTCCGATCCTGCGGTCGCCGCCCCTGCCTGGGCCTCGACCTCGGCAAGGTGGAGTAGCGTCGCATCGAGCTGCCGATAGAGGATGCTTCGGAGCGCGAGAACACTGGACAACCCGATGAAGACACTCAGGACCAGCACCGCCAGTGCAATTCGAATCGCTAACGCATGACGAAAGGACCGCATGCGTTAGATCGGCTCCGGGGCGCGGAGGATGTAGCCCACGTGGCGGACCGTTTGAATCAGCCGGGCGGCGTTTCCTTCCTCGAGTTTCTTTCGAAGGTTGGAGACGTGGGCGTCCACGACGTTCGTTTCCGGATCAAACGACATGTCCCAGACTTTCTGTAGCAGCTGCGTCCGGGTGACGATCTGCAGCGGATGGAGCATGAAATGCTCGAGCAAGCGGAACTCCCGCGGCGACAGGTCGATCCTCCGCCCGCCGCGCTGCACCAACCGAGTCAGCCGGTTGAGATCTAGATCCTCAAAATGCAGCAGGCCGGTCGGCTCTCCGCTCTGCCGGCGAGTGATGGCCCGAACTCGGGCCAACAGCACCTCGAAGTCGAACGGCTTGGCCAGGTAGTCGTCGGCGCCCGCGTCCAAACCTCGGATCGTATCGCGGGTCGTGTCGCGGGCCGTCAGCATCAGAATGGGCGTCTTGATCCCCTCTCGGCGGAGCTCAGCGGCGAGCACCAGGCCGTTCTTCCCCGGGAGTTGGACATCGAGGATGACTAAGTCGTACGGATTGACATGCGCCAAGTGGGAGGCCTGGTCGCCGTCGGAACCGACATCGATGGCGTAGCCCTCTTCTTCAAGCCCCTGCTTGAGGAATCGAGCCGTTTTTCGGTCGTCCTCGACGACGAGGATCCGCATGCGTCCTGCTCCTGGATTGGCCATTCGATGGGTTATCGCCAAGAAACTAACCGGCCCGGGATGCGCGACAACGCGACAACGCCAAACCTCAAGGTTCTTTAATCTGGCGGGCGGCCTTGGCGTAATGTATCGGGCCTATCGTTCGATCCATGATTGTCTCAGGGACTCCTTGCCGATGGCCGGCGCGCCTGCGGTCCCCTTTGATGGCGGCGGCACTCGCGGCTGCGAAGTTGGCTGTCGATCCAACGGCAGGTGCTGCGCAGATCGATTACCGCAACCTCGACGACGACCGGCCGACCCGGGTCGAAGATGCCTACCCCGTCGAGCGTCATGCCTTCGAATGGATCCTCCCGTGGCACTTCGAAGCGCAGGCCGGAGCCGGCCGGACCCATGCCATCATTCCAGAGCTGTCCTATGGGATCTTCAGCAACGCTCAGCTCGGCGTCAAGCTCGCAGCCGCCTGGCTCGACGAGAACGGCCGCTCCAACTTCGGGCTGTCGGGGGTCCGGGTGTTCGGATTGTACAACTTCAATACTGAAAGCCCATCGCTTCCCGCCTTTTCGCTCCGACTCGATGCCACCCTTCCCGTCGGCGAGCTTGCTGCGAGCAAGGCGCAAGTAGCCGTGAAAGCCCTAGCGACCCGTTCGTGGGGCCGCAACCGGTTTCACCTCAATGCGGCTTACACCCTGAACCGAGTCCAAAGAGCAGCAGCCGTCGAAGGGTTACCCCGGTGGTGGGCCGGAGCCGCCGTGGACCGGACTCTCTTCCGCCAGAGTCTGCTGCTCGTCGCCGAGACTTTCGTCAACAAGCCCGAGACCGGTGGGAAAGCGGAGGTCGTGGGCTCGCTCGGAGTCCGATATCAGTTGACCACGACCTCGGTCCTCGACTTCGGAGTTGCCCAGGGCTTCCAGAGCAATCGCGGCCCTAACCCCTCGCTTACTGTGGGCATTTCGAAGGCTTTCGCCCTGCCGGGGCTGATGGGCGGAAATCGACGGTGATTTGGAAGATGCGCGACCTTGCGGCAGCAACGGCGCTCGTCCTCGGAGCGACCCTCTCGGTGAGTGCCCAGGACCGACGCGATGAGCAGTTCTACTATCCGGGAGGGTTCAACTGGGCGTTTCTCGCCAAGTACCCCGAAGGTGGTCGGCTGTTCAATGCCTTCGACTATGGGCATGCCGTGCTCTATGAGCAGCTCTACACCAGGCCTGATGCGGCTGCGGGGAATCTGGAAGAGGACCAGTTCAACTACCTCACTCGGGACCTCCTGATCCGTCCCCCCCGGTTCGCAGTGGCCGAGGAAGTGATCGAGCCGTCGTACGCGAAGCTGGCCTGGAAGGCCAAACAGATGTTCGACTGGGCCCACATTCTCCACCGGCAGGTCTACGATGCCTACGCGGATGAGCGGCTGACAGCGACCCAGCGGGACTCACTGGTCGAACGACTGACCGACTACTACCTCAGCCGGAAGGACTACGCGTTCGCGGTCGTGCCCAAGAGCATGACCCTGATGGACGAGCAGTATTACAGCCAGGTCTTTCGGAAGAAGTACCCCAAGTTCAACGGGCTGATTTGGGCGTACCATTGGCTCCAGGTCGGCCTCTACGAGCCGCTGATACTGGGCCTAACGCCGAGCGAAAGAAAGTCGGGAGTGCAGGCGGCGATCGCCCGGTTCTGGTCGATGGTGAAGGATGCTCCCGACCGGTTCCCGCGGATGATGCCGATGACCTCGGCCGTCGCGCCCAATTTCTCGAAAGCGCATACCAGAGCCGCGGTCATCTTCGACAATCTGCACATGATGCACGATATCATCTCGGACATCCTCACCTCCGACAAAGTCGCTCGAAGCAAGAAGCGTGAGGTGATCTACCAAGCCCTGGCCGAGTTTCAGGACGGCACGAAGAATGTGATGGCGATGGATCAGTGGTGGCACATGGGAGAGATGATGGGTGGCGTTGCGGTGATGGGCGGCGAGGCTGGAAAGATTCTGGGTGACCCGCCCACGGCCGGCACGATGGCCCCGGAGATGCGGCCGATGGACCACGGAAAGATGGGCGCCAAGAAACCGTCCGGAGGTGATTCGACGTCAGCTCACCGGCACGACCAGCCCGCGTCCGATAGCGTCCCACCAACGCAGCATGACATGTCCACCATGAAGATGCCAATGGACTCGGCTGCGGCTCATCCCATGAAGCGCGATACGATGCCACCCAAGCAGCATGACATGCCCAGCATGAAGATGCCAACGGACTCAGCTGCAGCCGACCATCCGGTGAAGCACGAACCCATGGCGGCCGCCGACGCGCGGGACACCAACTCCGCCACAGTGATGGCGGCTCCGGGCGGCCCGAGCACCGGACCATCTGAGACCGCGACCATAGACTTGTTCCCGATCCACAGCTGGCATCCGGTCATGATTCACTTGCCGCTGGTTGCGTTTGTCCTTGCCGCGCTGCTCGACCTCCTCGACCTCCGGCGCAAGAACACCGAATGGCATCGGGCGGCGACCCTGATGTGGTGGATTGCTTTCGCCGGCGGAGCAGCGGCGGTCACGACGGGCCTCATCGCCTACAACCGCGTCGATCACTCCGATCATGCCCACGAGGCGATGATCCTTCATCGCAACGTGGCCTTCGCCGCGCTCAGTGTGCTTCTCGTCGCGGGAATCGTGCGCTGGCGCGTCCCCCGGCTGCGCCTCTCTGTGATCCTCGGTGTCGTCGGCGCTCTCGGACTGGGATTCGCGGGGTATCTCGGCGGCGAGCTCGTCTATACGCACGGTCTCGGGATCTCGACCCGGAACCTCGACGCCATTATGGACGCTCGCGGTGGCCACCAGCACAACGAACAACCGACCGAGGCCGCTCCCGGCGCGCCCGATAGCAGCACCGCGGCTGGACAGGCGGCCTCCGCCCTGCCACCGCCTCATGCTCACGGCGAATCCGGTAAGCCGCACACCCACTGATGGGAGACTGCACTGCAGCAGCCAGCCAGTGTCTACCTAACGCGTTCAAGCGAACCTGGAACAGCTCGTTCACCGAACCGCTGCTAGCTGCACCAGGGAAAATGGCACGTCGCGGCTGTCACCTGTCACCGCGGCGGAGGCTCGGATACCGGTGGCCGATGAGTAGTCCCTCCGACTTACTCCCTCTTCCACTCGCTCGAACGATTGATTGCGACCCAGGGAGGTCTCCGCTAACTACCTGCTCGATGGGGCGAAGCGGCCTGGTTGCCCTTGAGATGGACATGATGCCGTCATCACCCGTGCCAACCCTTTACCCTGGAGACTCCTGTGCAACGCATTTCGATTCCCATCGCCGGCATGAGCTGCGGCGGCTGTGTGGCCGGCGTTCGGAAGGCGCTTACCCAGCTTCCCGGCGTACAGGTCGAAGAAGTCAAGATCGGAGTCGCGACCGTGACCTTCGACCCAGCGGTTACCAGTCCGGAGGCGCTCCGAGCGGCGATCGTTGGGGCGGGATACCAGCCGAAGGCGGCCTAGCCACGTTCCCGGTGGACGGTGCCAACCGCGAGCTCGCGGCCCGTCGGAGAGCGCGGTGAACCAGCACTACGTGTGGCTCATCTGGTCGAGCGCCTTCCTGGTTCCCTGGATCGTGCTTTATCTGG
>JBDTOH010000317.1:0-6776 GCA_039933355.1 Gemmatimonadota bacterium
AAGCCAAAGTTCCGCCAGGCCGGTCCGGTCGCCGTCCCTAAGCGGCAGTGGGTGACGATCAAAGCGCACCTCGTCTTCTATGAGGTCAACGGGACGATCGAGCTGTGGCAGGACGGCGTCAGAGTTCTGGCTGCCACCGGCGCCACGCTACCGCTGCCGTTCGCCATTCAGACCAATGTTGAAGTGGGCGTCTCGGCCACGGACCGGGCGAGCGTGCTGTACTTGGACGATGTGCGGTTGTCTTCGAAGCCGTTCTAGCGCACGGGTGTAGACGGGGATCCGGGCCGGTAATAGCGCCCGAGCCTTTCCGGCAGTAATCTGCAAACGTGAAGCCCGTCCTCACCGATCGCCACTGGGAGAATTTGATCCGCGCGCTCTCTCCGCTCGCGGCGCTCTACCTGTTGACTCAGCTCGCATTGCTCGCGCTCCGGCATAGATAGACGGCAGGACGGCAAGTTGTCGGGTTACACTGAGCCTGCCATTCCCTGCGACGATCGCACCCCGACGCGACCAGCGGCTCCACGCGCCGACTCAGCCCGACTATACTTGCCCGTCTTACCGTCTTACCGTCTTACCGTCTTACCGTCTTACCGTCTTACCGTCTTCGGAGTTTTCGCGTGATCGGAATCATCGGGGGAAGCGGGCTCTACCAAATCGACGGACTGACCGGCGCGCGATGGGAATCGATCGCGACCCCGTTCGGTTCACCGTCGGATCAACTCCTCGTGGGCGAAGTCGACGGCACTCCCGTGGCGTTCTTGCCGCGCCATGGCCGCGGGCATCGGATTCCGCCGAGCGAAATCCCGTTTCGCGCCAACGTCGCGGCTCTCAAACAAATCGGCGTCACCGATGTGATCTCGGTGAGCGCGGTCGGATCCCTTCGCGCCGATCTTGCTCCCGGCACGTTTGTGATCGTCGATCAGTTCATCGATCGCACGTTCGCCCGGCAGAAGACGTTCTTCGGCACCGGCCTCGTCGCCCATGTATCGATGGCACACCCGGTGTGCGGGCGGATCGGCGATGCGCTCGAAGCGACGGCTCGGGCCATCAACCTCCCGGTCGTTCGGGGCGGGACCTACGTGGTGATGGAAGGTCCCCAGTTCTCGACGCAGGCGGAGTCCGAGCTCTATCGTTCTTGGAATGCGGCGGTGATCGGGATGACCAACATGCCCGAGGCCAAGCTCGCCCGAGAGGCCGAGATCTGCTACGCGACGGTCGCGATGGTCACCGATTACGATTGCTGGCACCCCGACCACGATGCGGTCACGGTCGCGAACGTCATCGACGTGATGAACAAGAACGTCGCCGCGGCGCGCGGGCTGGTCCGCGCCGCGATCACCGCGCTCGCCGGCCGCACGGCTCCTTGCTCTAGCCAATGCGATCGCGCGCTCGGTTTTGCGATCATGACCGCGCCCGAAGCGCGCGATCCGGTCATGGTCGAGCGGCTCTCCGTCATCGCCAAGCGAGTCCTATGACCGATCTAAAGCAGCTAGTTCGCTCGATTCCGGACTACCCGAAACCGGGCATTCTCTTTCGCGACATCACCACCCTCCTCAGCGACGCCCGCGGGTTCGCGGCGACGATCGAGCAGCTGGCGGAGCGTTATGGATTGCAGCGGCTCACCCACGTCGCGGGGATCGAGGCCCGCGGCTTCATCATCGGGGGAGCCCTGGCCCATCGGCTCGGCACTGGGTTCATCCCGATCCGAAAGAAGGGCAAGCTGCCGGCGAAAACCATCGGGCACGACTACGCGCTCGAGTACGGCACCGACCGGGTCGAGATGCACGTCGATGCAGTTGCTCCGGGCGATCGAGTCCTCTTGGTCGATGATCTGATCGCGACCGGGGGGACGGCGGTGGCCGGCCTCACGCTGCTCCAGAGTACAGGTGCAACCGTCGTCGAGGGTTGCTTCGTCATCGAGCTGCCGGATCTGGGCGGGCGGCAGCGGCTCGAGTCGGCGGGGTGTCCGGTGTTCGCGCTGCTCGAGTTCGAGGGGCACTGATGCGGGTGGAGGGAAAGCCGTACCGGACAATCTGGGCCGGCGAGGGCGGCTGGTCGGTCGACATCATCGATCAGACCCGGCTGCCGGACGAGTTTGTGATTGTGAACCTCACGTCGCTGGCCCAGGTTGCGCACGCCATCCGCACCATGCAGGTGCGCGGCGCGCCCCTCATCGGCGTCGCTGCGGCGTATGGCGTCGCGATCGCCATGCGGGACGACCCATCCGAACCCGGCCTCAGCCTCGCGATCGACACGCTCGTGGCGACCCGCCCGACAGCCATCAACTTGCGCTGGGCCGCCGAGCGGATGCGATCGATGCTGGCGCCGCTTCCGGATTCGATTCGGGCCGATGCCGCCTACCACGAAGCCCGCATGATGGCCGACGAGGACGTCGCCACGTGCGAGGCCATCGGCGCTCACGGCCTCACGATCCTGAAGACCCGGTGGGAGGAACGCCGCCGGCCCGGTCCGCTCAACGTGCTGACCCATTGCAATGCCGGGTGGCTCGCGACGGTAGACTGGGGAACCGCGCTCGCGCCGGTCTATCGCGCCCACGACGAAGGTCTTCCGATTCATGTCTGGGTCGACGAGACCCGGCCCCGCAATCAGGGATACCTCACCGCTTGGGAGCTCGGGCAGCATGGGGTTCCATACACGGTGATCGCCGACAATGCAGGGGGAGGGTTGATGCAGGAGGGCGAGGTCGACCTCTGCATCGTGGGAACCGACCGAGTGACCCGGGTCGGCGACGTCTGCAACAAGATCGGGACCTACCTCAAGGCGCTCGCGGCGCGCGACAACGGGCTCCCGTTCTACGTAGGCGCGCCGTCATCGAGCATCGACTGGAGCATCGACGACAGCGCAGCGATTCCGATCGAGGAGCGGGACCCGAGCGAGCTGGTGGGAAGTCGGCCGTTCCCGGCCAAGAACCCGGCGTTTGACGTGACGCCGGCGCGGCTCATCACCGGGCTCATCACCGAGCGCGGTGTCTGCCCGGCGACGAGCCGGGGGCTGGACGGCCTTTTTCCGGAGGCGGCAGGGCGGCAAGACGGCAAGACGGCACGTTGACTGCCGGAGTCACCGCGGTGGCGAGCGAGAGTGTGCCCAATAGTCGCCTTCGTTTATCTGATCCGTCCGCCCAAATACGAGATCGTCCCCTCCGCGCGAGCCTGCTGGCGGTCCTGGTGTCTTGCTGCCTTGGCTGGACGACCTATTCGACGCGCTTCGGCGACTCGGCGCAGGTGATGTCGTGGCGGGGATCGACGCGATCACGCTGATGAAGCACGAGGGGAGTTGCGGATCACAAGCCCGTCGTTCACGGACCTGCACGGCGACGTACCCAATCGGCGCTAGAGCGCCCCCACCGCCCTCAGCATCGCCCCGGCGCTCTGCCACCGCTCCTCCGGTCTTTTCGCCAGCGCTCGGGTCACGATCGAGACGAGGCCCCCCGGAACGTGAGGCGCCAGGGCGCCGAGGTCGGGAATCGGCTCGGTCTGGTGGAGCTGGAGGACGCGAACCTCGTTCTTGTGCTCATACGGCGGGTGACCGGTCAGACACTCGAAGAGCACGCATCCCACGGAATAGAGATCGCTTCGGCCGTCGATGTCGATCACGGCCATGACCTGCTCGGGACTCATGTAGCGCGACGTGCCGACGGCAATTCCGCTCCGGGTGAGCTTATCCGTGCCCGAGATTGCCACCGCGCGGGCGATGCCGAAGTCGAGCAGCAGGGCACCGTCGCGGGAGACGATGATGTTGTCGGGCTTGACGTCGCGGTGCACGATCCCTTTGCCGTGCGCATGGGCGAGCGCTTCGAGGAGGTCGCGGGCGAGCCGGATGACATCAGGGACTGTGAGCTTGCCGTCTCGCTTGAGCACGGCGTCGAGGGAAGGCCCCTCGATGAACGGCATGACGAAATAGATGATCCAGTCTTTTTCGCCGGAGTCGAGAAGCCGTCCGATCTTTGGGTGGTCGAGCGTGCCGATGATGCGGATCTCGCGGAGGAAGCGGTCTCCGGTGACGGTGGTGCTGAGCTCGGGCCGGAGAATCTTGAGCGCGACCGTCTGCCCGTCGGGGGTCTTCGCCCGGAACACAATCGCCGCGCCGCCGCGACCGATCTCGCAATCGACGGCGTAGCGGTCGCCTAACGTGGACCGGATGAGAGGGAGGAGGTCGCGGCGCATGGGCACCAGGGATGGACGGGTGCCTTCAATCTACCCCCAAGTGCGTTCCGGTATCGGGCGGTCTCTTGACGCTCTACCCGCCGCGGCGCACTATTGCATTCCCCTCCCACAGGCCTAACTCACCCGCTCAAGGAGTCTCCCGTGGCGTGCGGTCCCGCGAGTGTCGACTGTACGATGTCGTACGCAGCTTTGCGCCGGCTCAACCAACTGTGCCAAGATGCAAGCGGCAACGGCAAGGCCGAGGTTTGGGTCGCCATCAACAGCACGGATCCAAAGGTCTTCGAGGGACCGTTCGACTCGGCGGCCTCAGCGCAAGCTGCCGCGGCCGCCTTTGGTGCGGACGGCCGGGCGTGGGGTCCATTCTGTACCGCCCCCGGCGTCGGTGCTGGAGGAGTCGCGGGTCCCGGATTGGGTCTGGTATGCGTCCATCTTCCCGGGAGCAGCCGAAGCTGCCAACGTCCATTCATCCCTTTGGCGGCCGGGGCCGATGTTACCGCCCTCTTCAATCACCTCGGCATACCTGCGGCGGACCGGACTGCGTTAGAGCAGATCTTCGCCGACCCGGCGCAACTCGACCACCGGGAATTCGCCGCGAGCGTCATCCGGGCGATGTTCTTCGACCCTGCCGTTCCGAGTGCCGTAGTCGAGGATCGCTACGCTGTGATCATCGAGCTGGTCAACCTGTTCCTCACCTCTTCGAAGAAGCCCGATTCCGTATTTCTCACCAGCGCGGCCGCTGCGTTGATGCTGCTGCCGTACTACGTGGCTGCGGGAGACCACGAGGAGGCTCGCGACCTTCGGGCCGATCTCGGTCTGCCGTGATCCGTCAGGATCGGTCGAGGAGCTGAACGAAAGCCGGGTCACTGCGTAACGGCTCGAACCACGGGCTCGCCCGTACATACCGCCGAAACGCCGGGGCCGTTCCCAGAAAGCGCCTCAGCACGTCGATCGCGCCCTTGTGCTCGCCGAGTAGAACGAGCAGGTGTGCCCGCTCGAAGTCCGCCTCTCCTGACGCTGACGAAAGACCGGGAGAGGATTCGGCCGTGCGCATGATCCGTCTCGCACTGTCGGAGAGACCCGCTCGGACGGCGATCGCCGCGACGCCGAGCCGGTGAATTTCCCACGTATCCCGCATGAGGCCGAGCGAATCCGCGCGCTCGAGCGCCTCGAGTGTCTGCCACGCTTTGTCGAGCTCGGCCCGCGACGCCCCATACCAGGAGAGCAGTGTCAGCGGGCAGTCCATGAACCTGGGATCCGTGGGAAACCGGTCTCGGCCGGTTGCGCACCACTTGTTTGCGCTGGTCGTGTCGCTTCGATTCAGGGCCGCGAAAAACAGCCGGTTGAAGACCTCGGGAGCTTCCTCGAGGAACGCGTCGGCTTCGATTGCCCGGCCCGCCGCGACCGTGGCCTGCGGAAAATCCGCACCTAATTCGGCCAGCTGACTCAGCCGAGTCCACGCCAGCGCAGATCGTGGCTCGCGCAACGTGGCGAGCCGGATGTCCCGGAGCGCGGCCTCGTAAAGCGAGTCGGCGGACGATTCGTGCGACCGCCGCCACAGTCCCATGTACAGCACTCCCCGAAGCACCAACGCCTCGGCGCTTGGCCTTGGGAGCGTGAGCGCTTGGTTGGCGATCTCGACGCCGCTCGCCCGCCACTCCTCCGGCGTTCGGTTGTCTCCGCCACGATTGGGCGGACGCGGCGATCTCGACTCGAGCTCTGCGAGCAGGGCACGCGTCTCCGCGAGCCACCCGCGCCTGACGAGAGGAAGGGCCCACCGCCGATCTCGCGCCGTCGCGACGGCCAAGATGGAATCGGCGTCCCTGAACGCCTTTTGCGCGGCGTCCCGACTTCCGCGCACCGCCAGCTCCGAAGCGTCGACGTGGCGACGCCGTGCGAGCTGGACCATCTCCCAGGCCGTGGCGTCCCGAGCCTCACCTCGGTCGAGCTCAGCCTTGATCGACACCCCGAGACTGGTCCGAAGCACATCTCCGACCAGGATTGCCAGGTCCTGCGTGAGGTTCGGTAGCTCTTTCCACGGCCGGGAGACTTCTTCGGTCCCAAGGCGCTCGCCGTTCGAGTCGAGGAGCCGGACGGCGACGCGAAGAGAGTCGCCTCGTTCTCGAATTGAACCCTCGACGATCGTCCCGACGTGAAAGGCCCGCGCGATGGAGTCGGCTGCCACGACGTTGGCGGGAAAGCCCTTGATTCCATTGGCGGTGACGACCGAAAGCTCCGGAACACTGCCCAAATAGTCGATCAGCTCCTCGCTCAGCCCCTCGGCGATCTGGCTGAGACGAGGACTGGCGCTCGGCGCCGTGAGATACATCACCGCGATGCGACGGGGATCTGCGCGCTCGTGGCCGCCCCTCCTTCCCAGATAGCGCGCACCGGCGAGAACCGCGAAGGCGGCGAGGGTGATCCCGCCAATGCGGGTTACGTTGCGTCGTCGGCCGCTCCCGGTCGTGTCACTCGGCGTCAGCGCCTCGACGAGCTCAGCAGCACTTTGGTACCGGTCCGCCGCGGTCTTCGCCAGGGCTTTTGCGATCACCTGATCGACCCACTGCGGCAGCTCGGGCCGGATCGTTCGGAGCA
>JBDTOH010000318.1:0-6761 GCA_039933355.1 Gemmatimonadota bacterium
CCGGCCGCTCCGCTCCGCTCGATCCGGTTCCGGGTGATCACGTTGTCGTTGGCGCCGAAGATGGTGAATCCGTTGGTCTTGTTGTCGAGCACCAGGTTCCCGATGAAGACCGAGCCGCGCTGCGGGGGGTAGGGCTCGATGTCGAACGTGTTAGGGTCGAGCCCGGGGCCGTAATTGTTGCGCCAGACCGATTCGATGACGTAGAGCTCGCCGCCGGAATTGGTGCCCGAGTACCCGAGCGCGTTCCGCTCCGCGAGCACGTTCCGGATCACCGCACGGCACGGCTGGCACCCGCCGATGTAGAAGCCCGAGTCGGGCGATCCGTTGGCGTAGCTGTGCTCGATGATGCCGTCGGTCGCATCGTACGCGAAGATGCCGTAGTCGCCGTTGTTGAGCGCGTTGAGATATGAGCCGCGATAGCCCTTGACCCCGCTCCAGATCACTCCGTTGAGCAAATAGCCGTGGACCGTCAAGTTTTCCACCGCAACCGCGTCCGCAAAGATCGCAATCCCGTTGCCGCGCTGGAACTCGCCCTCGACCACCACCGCGGTGCGGTTGGTGCCGCGGATCGTGAGCGACGGCGTCGTGATCGACACCGACTCCTTGTAGGTGCCGGGAGAGATCAGCACGAGGTCGCCGGGGGCGGCGGCGTCTACCGCGCTCTGGATGGTCGGGTATGCCTTGGGAACCTCGCG
Organism: Gemmatimonadota bacterium; assembly: GCA_039933355.1. Lineage (GTDB taxonomy): Bacteria > Gemmatimonadota > Gemmatimonadetes > Gemmatimonadales > GWC2-71-9 > SHZU01. The sequence goes on from JBDTOH010000318.1 coordinate 696, forward strand.
GGTGACTCCGGTCGGCTCGGTGACTACCGGCAGCGATTTGCGGGTGGAATCCGGCACGTACGGCACGTCCCCGACGACGATGGTGCCGACCATGCCGGCGCTGCCGTCCTTCGCCGCGTGGAAGCTGCAGTAGAAGTGGTACACGCCCGGCTTGTCGAACTTGATCTCGGCCCACCGGCCCACACCGATCTCCGGCGTGCCCATCACGCGGTCGGTGCCCCACGCTCCCGAGATGTCGAGCGCGTTGTGAGGAAGCCGGCCCATGTTCCGGAAGAGGACCGGGCTCCCGACGGGAACGCGGGTCAACGTCGGTGCGTACGAGTTGTCCACCATGCGCACGATGGCCACGCCGGGAAACTCTTCGCGGTGGCAACCGGCAATGGCGACGGTGACGATCAAGCCGACCGGACCTGAGATGCGGCGTCTCATGCGGTCTCCGGGCTCGTTGATGGGAATTGCTGGGGAAGGTTACGGTGAAGGAGACGGCGCCGCAACCGTAAACACGCCGGCTCAGGGCCTCGTGAGACCGAGCCCGAACCGAAACCGTCTCGTCGGATACGCCGACAGCTGCCAGGTGAAGTGGGCCGCGAGATTGAACGGCGACAGGAAGGGCGTCAGGTTCCCGATCCCGAAGCCAAACTCGGCGTACCCGCCCGGCGCCGTGTTGAGCGCTGCGTCTTGGGGGTTCGGGATGCCGCCGTGGAAGTCGGTCCAGAACACGCCACCGTTGATGCTGAGGCCGAACGGAATCTGGCGGACGAGCGGCACGCCGCTCTTCGCAAACAGGAGCCGGCCGAAGTCGTGCTCGACCACGATCATCGCCGCGCGGGTGCCCGCGAAATTGGTTTCCTTGAGCGTATTGAAGCCGGTTCCCTGAAACGTGCGGGCTTCGGTTCCGAAGTCCACGATGAAATCCCGCTGGGGCGGGACCGCGCCGGTCGCAAAGCCTCCCGCGGCGCTGATCGTCGTTAGGCCGATCCCGAGGGTGCGCTGGCGGCGCTCGAGCTGAGCGGAATAGCGGCGGAAGTCGAAGTCGTTCGGGATGAGCCCGGGAGCAGCGACCTCCGCGCTCAGCCGGAGCCGGGTCCAAATCAGCTGAGGGAGCTGCTGCTCCCGGCCCTTCCGTCCCGCGAGCGGTCGTGAGTCGTAGGTGAGACTCGCCGACAGGGATCGGAGCCGGCCATCCTCGATCGGCAGATTGGGCCGCTGCCGCCGGTCCACGGAGAACACGGAATAATCCGTGACGACCGGGAGGCTCGATTGGCGCTGATCGTTGTACTGGATCTCGAACCGGGTGAAATCGACGAGCTTGGTGTGGAGCGAGAGCGTCAGGCCCTGCTCGCGATAGTAGTCGAGCGGATCGAGCCGAAAGAGCAGCGCTCGGGTGGTCGGGTTGTAGGTCCGCGACACCAGCGTCGGACGCCTCACCGTCTCGTCGTGGTAGAGCGCGCCGACCCAGAGCCTCGAGGCCTCCGACAAGCGGATCTCGCCGCCGACCTGATACTGCCAGCGATCGCTCCCGGTGGCGTAGCCCAGCTTCGTGCGAAGCCGGACTCCGGGAATGTTATGCCAGGTCAGGCCGGCCCCCAGGTAGGCTCCGTCGACCCGATTGAACCGAAAGAAATCCGGATCGGTGAACAAGAGCAGTGAGATCGCAGTGCCCTGGCGGATCCGCCCGCCAAGGGTGACCGGCCGACGGTCGAGCGAGTCGATCCGAGCCCACGCGGCGTGCTCGGCCGGGGTGAGCTGGACCACTTCAGACTGCGCGTTCCAGACCGCGCTGTCGGCCTGGTCGGCCCGCTCGTCGACGACCACCCGGATCTCGCCGAGGTCCGCGGGCCGGTTCCGCTGGTCGAACCGGAACGAGTCGAGGGCCGCGACGTGCTCGAAGGCGATCCGCTTGGGAAGGCCGGGGATCGGGGCCTTGATGTGGACCTCGCCGGTCAGCCGGATATCGTTAGGCATCCACCGGCCGCCCCCTACGTCCTTGAGGCTCTGGCGATAGCGGAGGTTTTCGAGCAGGCTGATCTTTGCGGTACCGCCGATGCCGACGTCGATCGAAGGCACGTCATACGTCGAATCCGCGACGTCGATCATCCCCACGAACGAGGGCGACGCGTCGGACGTAGGCTCGATGGCGAGCCGGAACACCCGGACCCCCGCCACGGTCAGCGTGTCGAGGATCCGGTAGTTGTAGTGATCGAGCGCGTCGTCGGCGATGGGTGAGACGAACGAGTACTTCCCGAGGTCGATCCGGTCGCGGTTGAAATTGACGATGTCGCCCACGGAGATGAGGTTTCGCTCCGCATCCACGTTGATCGACTGGCGCCGCGCGACGATCGTCTCCTGGTAGCGGTCCGGCTGCTCCCAGTAGGACCGGGTCCGGGTCTCCGTGATGAAGAGGATCGACTCGGGCGAGTCCTGGGGCTTCCCGAGATCGCGCACGACGAACTTGACGGCGCCGGAATAGCTGTAACTGTGGACCGCGGCGAACAGCTCGTGCTTGCGGGCGATCGCGCGCGCCACGATTCGGCGGGCCGGATCATCGACCGCGGTAACCGTGACGGCCTCGAGTTGGACCGCCGCAGGCCGGAGATAAATACTCCGGCGGGTGGTCCCCTCGCCCACGACCACGCTCACCGAAGCCGGCTCGTAGCCGATCCGCCGGATCTCGAGCCGAACGTTGCCCCGGGGCGACGCGACGCGATAGAACCCCGCGTCGTTCGTCAGGCTCGACCCGCCCGCCTTGGCGATCCACACGACGGCAAGCGGAACCGGCCGGCCCGAGACGGTGTCGAACACGACCCCTTCAACTGCGGCCGAGGTCGGCGGGGGCTGTTGGGCACCGGCTCGCTCGACGGTCGTGATCAGAATCAGGCCCAGGAGAGCGAGCCTAGCGGCGGGGCGGTGAATCAATCCGGGTGTTGCTCACGAGAGGGACGGCGCGACCGGGGGGGAATGGAGCCCGCGCAGGGGTTACATCGAGCAATATACGTACCCCGGCGCGCAATCCGCCCTTCCTGGATAACTTGAATCAGCGCTCCATTCTCCACCCCCCGGACCGAAAGAACGACCGATGCCCCGAGATCGAAGGGACTTCCTCGAACGCATGGCTGCCGGCGCTGCCTTCGCCGCCGGGCTCGGCGCCGCCAACCCAAAGCCGGCCTCCGCCGCCCGGCGCCCGGCCGGCGACCCGTGGGATCTCACCTGGGTCGACCGGATCAAAGGGAGCCACCGCGCGGTGTTCGATTCCACGGAGATCGAGGATGGAACCGGCTTGCTCCGCGCCCTCCTCTGGAAAGGACAATACGCCGAGACGCTCGGCATCCCCCCGGCGGAGCTGACCCCGGTCGTGGTGATCCGCCACGTCGCGATTCCGCTCGCGATGTCGCAGGAATACTGGGACCGTTATGACGTCGGGAAGAAGCACAAGGTGAAGAATCCGTTCTCCGACAAGTCCACCTCGAAGAACCCGGTGCTCCTCCCCAAAGAGGAGCTGCCGCCGCCGATGGCCGGCCTCACCCTGCCGGGCCTGCTCGAGGGCGGCGGGATCGCGCTGGCCTGCAATCTCGCGTTCAACGAGATCATCAGCACGGTCGCGAAGCACGAAAAGCTCGAGACGGCCGAAGCCCGGAAGAAGGCGATCACCATGATCTACCCCGGCGTGATCCTCCAACCATCCGGGGTGTTTGCGACCATCCGGGCGCAGGAAGCCGGCTGCCACTACATCAAGGCGAGCTGATCAGCGGCCCGGGTTGAACAGGAAATAGTCGTAGGCGGCCCGGGCCGCCTGCGCGATCGCCCGCTCCTGGGCCGCCGGGGCGGCGGACGACTGCTTGACGAACAGGGTCACGATCAGGTGGCCCCCATTGTTAGGCAGCTCGATCACGCCGACATCCGCGGTGACACCGATACCTAACGTTCCCGTCTTATGAGCAACCTTGACGTCCGCCGGCAGGAGGCCCTTGATCCGGGCCTCCCCGGTTTGACAGCGGAACATGATGTCCATGAGGAGCGCCGTATTGGCCGGGCTCAGCGCCTCCCCCTTCCAGACCTTTCGAAGCAGCGCCGCCATGCCTTTGGGCGTGGCGGTGTCCCGGTTGTCGGCGTTGAACGCCTCGACCGCCGCCTTGCGTTCCTGCTCCGTGACCGCCAGACGCAGCGTCCGGAAGCCCTCCTGGGTGCGCTCGGCCTCCGGGGGAAGGCTCTTGATACCGCTCGCGTCGGCAATGAGCTCGATGGTCGGGCGGTTCACGGAGATCCCGCTCACCCCGAGCGCTTTGAGGCGGCCGTTCACCTGATCGGCCCCGCCGACGAGCTTGAGGAGAATGTCCGTGGCCGAGTTGTCGCTGATCAGGAGCATCAGCTCGAGCAGGTTCCGCACCGAGAGCGAGACGCCGGGATCGTTGAGCAGGTTGCTGATCGTCCCGCTGCCCGGATGGAGATCGCTCGGCTGGAGCGTGATCATGCTGTCGAGCCGGACCTTGCCCTGGTCCACCAGCGTGAGCAATTGAACCGCGATCGGGACCTTGAAGCTGCTCGCCATCGGGAAGTGGTCGTCGCCACGGACGTACACCTCGCGGCCGGTCTCGAGGTGATAGACACCCGCGCCGAGCAATCCACCCGAGCTCGGCGCCACATGATCGATCTCGGCCTGGAGGCGATCGAGATGATCCTGCCCAGCGGCCGGCGCTCCCGCCGCTACGGCGACCAGGAATGCTACGATTCCGACGATTCGCATGCTGATCGATCCCTTTCGGCTGGTTCACATGGTCCTGCGGGGTCCGTACGCTCGTACCTGAGCAGTAATTCTCGCTCTTTACCGCGCGATAGTCGACCTCGCCGCCCTACAAGCGCCGGCCGTCATGCTACTTCTCGTGCCTCGGCCGCGAAGACTCGGCCGTTGCCGCCCGATGGCCGCCCATTGGCTCCATTCACTCGGACGTTGGCTCGCGAGGCACGGCATTCGTCACTTTGCCGAGCACCATCGTCAGCTCAGCACGCAACGTTGGCACTTCAGGAACGGCAATCGACTCGCTACTTCAGGACCCGAGCCACTTAAGCCCCGCCCTGAGCTGCTGAGCGAGCACCATCGATACTCTAGCAACGACCGTCGGGACTTTACCACCGACAATCGAGACTTTAGCAAGCACAATCGTCACTTGAAATCGAGTCCTCACCATTGGAAATCGCTCCCTCGTCTCGCAACAGTGGTCCTATGGTGCTCTAATGTGGTCCGTGTCCGCTTGAGCCCGGCCCGATGTCACTTTACTTCGGCACCTCGGCACTTGAATGTCGTCCGTCACGACTTGAGTTCCGCCCGAGCCGAGTTGAAAGTGATCCTGCGTCATTTGAAAACCGGACCGGACGCTGTATAGGTGCTCCGGCACCGCATTCAGGTGAGTCCGGGGCACTTGACTGTGGTTCCGCGGCTCTCGAGATCGGGCCCTCGTCACTTGACTGTGAGTCAGTGCAATTTTTGTTAGCCTCGGGAGTCGCGGTCTCGGCATAACCCGCTAAGCCCGGGCGCCGCGGCCTGGACCCCTCGCTCGCTCGGGATGACACGGTGTGATTTCGTCGCCCCGGCTCGGCCCCGATGTGGTGTGACTACGATGTCCGATATTGGGAGGTCGACAATGGTCGCATCGTTGCAGTCCCGGCTCGTGGTGATGGCCCCGCTGGGCTTGGCTCCCCGAATCGCCGGTGCGCAGGCCGGCCCCGCGACCACGCTCGAGGCTTCGGTGCGCTGTCGAGGTGGCTCCCCGAAATGTTCTCCTTGGCGCGGCCACCGTAGCGCTCTCGCGCATGGTGGCGGCCGAGTTCTTCGAGATCTCACGCCTCGGGCAGGTGTGAACGAGGGCGGCCAACATGCAGGAGATCGCAAGCGGCGACCTCGAGCTGCTCACCGTGCAGTACGACAGCCTCGTCGCGCGTCTATGCCGTGTGGCGGTGCTCCGGGGGATCGCCGACAATACCGGCGAGTATCGGGGCTTTCGGGTAAGATCCGCTATACCGTGTGTTCGTCCGACGCGAGGGTCGCTGGCAGGCGGTGGCCATGCAGGAGAC
>JBDTOH010000319.1:0-6721 GCA_039933355.1 Gemmatimonadota bacterium
CGATCGCGCTGATCCGCCTGTTCAACGAGCCCGCGGGCCGCACATACCTTCAAGGCCTCGGACTCGATCCACGGCTCATCGACGCGCTTCCGCTCGCCGGAATCTCGGGAGCCGCGAACCTGGTGGCAGCGGTCAAGCTCGCGAAGCTCCATGGCACTGGTCCGAATGACGTCATCATGACCGTGCTGACCGACTCGATCGACCTCTACCGGAGCCGGCTCTCGGAGCTCGAGGCCGCGCACGGAGTATTTTCCCCGGCGAACGCAGCCGCCGTCCACGAGCGATATCTCGCGGGCGCGGGCACCGACGAGATGCTCGACCTGACCACCGAGGAGCGGCGCCGGATCCATAACCTCAAATATTTCACGTGGGTGGAGCAACAAGGCCGAGCCGTGGAGGAGCTCGACCGGCAGTGGTCCGTTCCGGAGTACTGGACCGGCCTCGCCGCGCAAGTCGAGCCGGTGGACGCGCTGATCGGAGAGTTCAACGCGCGGGTAGCGGCATAGATCGTTCTGGACCGCAGAACCGGTTCGAAGGACCTCGAGGAGGAGCTATCGTGGCCAATACTCATAACGTTGCGGTGTTCGTGGGCAGCCTGCGCAAGGAATCCTTCACCCGCAAGATCGCCAATGCTGCTCGCGAGGTGGCGCCCAAGACGCTCGATCTCGAAACCATCGAGATCGGACACCTGCCGCCCTACAACCCGGACCATGAGAGCGACAGCCCGCCGGACGCGTGGGCCGCGTTTCGCCAGCGCGTCAAGGCCGCGGACGCCGTGCTGTTTGCGACGCCCGAGTACAACCGCTCCGTGCCCGGCGTGCTCAAGAACGCCATCGACGTCGCTTCCCGGCCCTACGGAAAGAGCTGTTGGGACGGAAAGCCCGGCGCAGTCATCAGCGTCTCACCGGGAGCGCTTGCCGCGTTCGGCGCGAATCACCACCTCCGCCAATCGCTCGTGTTCCTCAATGTGCCCGCGATGCAGCAGCCGGAAGCGTACATCGGCGGAGTCGCGACCATGTTCGACGCGGAGGGCAAGCTCACCAACGATGCTACCCGCAATTTTCTCCGAAAGTTCATGGAGGCGTTCGCCGCATGGATCGAGGTCAACGTTGCCGCGAAGCGGTGAGGACAGCCCGGCCCGCCCCCGCAAGCCGGTCATCCCGAGCGCTGCAGGGTCTTCCTAGTGGGGAACGTCGAAGAAGCGCCCCCACCGGATATTCGTGATGACCGGCAACGGCTTGTAGGTGTTCGGGTCGTAGCTGAAGTAGGTGATCAGGGTCTTCCCTCGAATGTTGCGCCGCGGCAGGAATCCCCAATAGCGGCTGTCATAGGACTCCCTTCGGTTGTCGCCCATCATGAAGAAGGAATCGCGCGGCACTACCATCGGCCCCCAGTTGTTCGGGTCGGGGGCGTATGTCGCAGCGTCCCCACGGACGAGGCGGCCCACTTGCCAGGCGCGGATCTGGGCTCGAGCCGCTGAATCGGATTCCATGGGGCGGTTGCCCTGTTCCACCCACGGCTCGTCGATTCGCCGCCCGTCCCGGATCAGCACCCCTTTCTCCATTGCGATCGTATCGCCCGGCATGCCGATGATGCGCTTGACCACGGCCAGCCCTTCGGTCTCGACGCTCTCGAAGATCACGATCTCACCCCGTCGAGGCTCGCGGATCGACGGCATGTGCACGTGGATGAGCGGCAGCTCGGCCCCATAGAGCATCTTGTTGACCCAGAGCACATCGCCGACCAGCAAAGTATTCTCCATACTCGACGAGATGATGTGGAACGACTGCAGAAGGAGCGTGCTGATCGTAAACCACGCGATCAGCGCGATGACGATCGTCTTGACCCACTCCGTAAGCCACTTCCCGGCGCGTTTCGTCATCGGTCCATCCTGTCCTGTCGAGTAGTACCGGGTCGGCGCGCCGGTCGAATGCCCGAATTTGTACGCGTCGAGCTGCCGACGAGTTTCTTCATTGCCCACACTGACGGCATGCCGCCGGCCGGCGTGTCATCCCCACCTGCGGCAAAGCTCGGCGGGAAACCCAAGGCCGGTCTCGCTCCCTCGAACCACTCCGGCGAGCGGCCGGCCTCCTGAACACGTGATTGCCCGAACCCATCGCCACGAAGTACCTTCGGAAGCGCGACCTTCTTCTCCGTCAGAGCGATCGGTCTCTGCATGCATCAGGCGGTGATGCTCCTCTTGCTGCTCGCGGTCCCAGCACCGGCGCCGGTCGCCGCGCCTACCGGCGTATGGCAATCCGTCGGCTACGGCATGGTCTGGCAGCTCGGCGCCGACGGCGTCGAGACCTGGGAAGTCACCGCGACCACCTGCGTGGCGACCGCCAAGCTCACCAAGACCGCTCCCCCTCCCGGCGCGATCGCGGCCTTTCTCGACGCCCCGGCGACCACCTGGATCATTCGCGCCGGCTGGACGAGCGACCGGCTCATCGTGCACAACCCGAGCACGGTTTCGGACATCCGGTTTCGCCGGCTACGGTCGCTCCCCGTCGCTTGCCGGATGCTGACCGCCAACACGATCGAGGCGAACTTCGAGGTGTTCACGCGGACCATGCGCGAAAACTACGCGTTCTTCGGCCTCCGCGGCTTGGATTGGGACGCCGGGGTCGCCCAGGCCCGCCGTAGTCTGACCGCCGCCACGACCCCGCGCCGGCTCTACGATCTGCTCGAGCAGCTGGTGGCTCCGCTCGAGGATCTCCACACCGATCTCACCGCGACCGACCTCAACCTCCGGGCTCGGCACTTTCGCCGCTCGGGCGGGATCATCGACCCGGAGCGCTACAAGGCCCTGCTCGCCGCGCCGCCGCGCCGCTATCTCACCGGCGACCTCACCTCGTGGTGCCAGGACTGGATCCAGTACGGCGAGCTGCGCGACTCGGTGGCGTATCTCCGGGTGATGCGCGAGTACTCCTACACGCCGAGCGGCCGGTTCGAGGACGACTCGCTGGCGCTCACCCGGGCGCTCGACAGCATCATGCCCCGGCTCGCGCGGCACCGCGCTCTCGTGCTCGACATTCGCTTGAACGGCGGCGGCGCCGACGCGATCTCGCTGATGCTCGCGTCCCGCCTAACGGCCACCGCGTATCCCGCCTTCGCGAAGCAGGCGCGTTCCGATCCCGAGCGTCCCGAGCGGTTCACCCCCTTGCAGCACGTGCGCGTCCGTCCGAGCAACGGGGTCGGATTCACCGGTCCCGTTGTGTTGCTCACCGGCGCCCGCACGCTGAGCGCGGGTGAGGTATTGACGCTCGCGCTGATGGGCCGGCGGCCCCGGATTGTTCGCGTGGGCGAGGCGACCCAGGGCATTTTCGCCGACGAGTTGCTCCGGCAGCTTCCGAACGGCTGGCGCTTTCAGCTCTCGAGCGAACGATATGTCGCGCCCGACGGGACGAACTACGAACGGACGGGCATCCCGCCGGACGACACGGTGCCGGTATTCTCCGAAGCGGATCAATCGAGCGGGCGCGACGGCGCGCTCGAGAGAGCGCTCGAGCGCCTAACCCGTCAAGCGGCCGGGAAGCCGCGCCAATGACCGATCACCGCGTCCAGGACGGCTTCTTTGCGGGCGGGCTTGCGGCTGATGCGATTCTCGCCGACCTCGCGTCGGTTCGGCGGACCGACGCGACCTGGAACGATGCCCGCAACCTGCGGGCGTCCTACTTTGCCGGCGACGACGTGGTCGAGCTCGCCACCCGGGCGTTCACGTCCGTTCTCGGCAAGAACGCGCTCTACGGCGCGCTCGCCTATCCGAGCGTGCGGCGCTACGAGGCGGAGGTCGTCGAGATCTTGCTGCGGCTCTTCCGCGCGCCGAGCGGTGCGGGGGGCAGCATAACGACGGGCGGAACCGAGAGCATCTTCATGGCCGTGAAGACCGCGCGCGACTGGGCCCGGGTGGAGCGTCCTACGGCCGCGACGCCCACACTCGTGGTCGGCCGGACGGCCCACGCCGCGTTTGACAAGGCGGCCTACCTTCTCGGGCTCCGCGTTGTTCGAATGGCCACCAGCCCCGGCTTCCGCGCCGACACCGACGGAATGGCCGCGGCGATCGATCAGAATACCATCATGATCGTCGGGTCGGCGCCGCCGTACCCCTATGGCGTCGTCGATCCGCTCCCCGAGCTCGCCGATCTTGCGGAGCGCCACGGTCTCTGGATGCACGTCGACGCCTGCGTCGGTGGGATGGTCCTTCCGTTCATTCGGGATCTCGGCCACGCGCTGCCGACCTTCGACTTCACGCTCCCGAGCGTCGCGTCGGTCTCGATCGATCTGCACAAGTATGGGTACGCGTTCCACGGGTGCTCCGCGCTCCTCCTTCGAAGCGAAGCGCTGGCGGCCTACCAGCGCTATCAATTCGACCGGTGGCCGGTGGGGCTCTACTCGACCACCAACTTCACGGGGTCGCGGAGCTCGGGGCCGGTCGCTTCGGCGTGGGCGGTCATGAAATACCTCGGTCACAAGGGGTACAGTGATCGAGTCGCGAAGATGCTCGCGGCCAAGGAGCGACTGATCGCGGGAATCGGGAGGATCGAGCCGCTCGAGGTCTTCGGGGAGCCGGACGCTACGCAACTGTCGTTCGGCTCGCCGTCGCTCGATATGACTGCAGTCGCGCAGGACATGACGAAGCGGGGCTGGAGCTTCGCCCGCCAGACGGACCCGCCGGGCATGCTGCTGCTCCTGAACGGCGGCCACGGCGCGATCGTCGCCGATTTCCTGAACGATCTCGAGGAAACCGTGCGCGGCGTGCTCGCGGGAACAATCCGGCCGGTCGCGGTGCCTGCGGTCTACACCGTGTAAGGCTTGTCGCAGGTGGCGGTTGAGACCGGATGCCATGCCTAACAGCGGCTCCCGGTCCCCAAGAGGCTCTTCGGTGCCGATCGAACCCATCTCCGACACTGCCCGCTGGGTCGCGTTCTATCGCGCGCTCGAGAGCGAGCGGCCCGACGCGCTGTTCAGTGACACGTTCGCGGGAGGTCTTGCGGGGCCAAGGGTGAAGAGAACCCTTAGCTGCTCTTCGCCACGATCTTCTCGAGGATCCTTCTCGCGAGGTCCTTGTCCCACGTGACCGGGGACTTCTTGGCCACGACTTCGACATGAGAGCCGCTGCCCTCGGTCTTGACGGTGACCGTCACGTCGCGATCGTCTTTCGAGCCCTCGAGGGTCTTCTTTACAATCGACCCGTCCTGCTCGCTCGAATTCTTCCCCATTGAGATGCCCAGATCCTGAAATGCCTGCCGAGCGCCCTCGTAGGCTCGATCAACGGGCACGGCGAGCTCAGACTCCACGCCCCGCTCGCTCACGTATACCGCGCCGGCCGCGCCTGCTCCCGCGGCGGCGACGATGCAGCCGGCCGTGAGCAGCGCGAGTCCGGAAACGAGGAGCTTGGTCATGCACCCTCCGCAATTGGTTATCTATGTCCGCCACACCGAGGGCCGCCGCGTCCTTCGCCTAGTTAGTCCGGCGCGGCGGCCGAGAGCTTACGGAGAATCTCCTCATAGTATGGCTTTTCTCTGAGGCTCGCCCGGGAGCCCGGGAAGTAGATCAGGCTCAGACTCGCGCCGTCCTGGTTCATGTCGGTCAGGACGAGCGCGACCCGCTGATCGTTCGAGAGGCGGGTGTTGTCGATCATCGGGGTGTCGAAGAAGCCGAGGGCGAACTCGACATTGTTACGGCTGGCGGCGGCGCCTCTCGTGCCGGGTTGCGCAGCCGTCTCCACCTCGAGCCCGACCCGGAACTGACGGGTCACCGTGTCCGCCTGGGAGAGCGTCACCCGAAACCGCCGAGTGATTCCGTCGAGCGTCAGCGTCACGTCCTCGAGCTGCTCGGACCGGGTGCCCGCGATCAGGCTGTCACTCAGCAGAACGGTCCAGTTGAACCGCTGCCCGCCCTCTTCGAGCGCGATCACCTGCTTGCGGATTACTTCGCGAGCCAGGTCGCTCAACCTGGTCTCGTAGGCCCGCTCCTCCGTCGGCGACTTCGCCGTGGCCTTGATGTCGCGGCGGATGTGCTCGAACAGCGGCGTGAGGTCGAGCGCCTCGTGAAAATTCTGCGCGAGGAGCTCCATCTTGAGCAGCTTCGTCTCGAGCGACGTCGACTGCGGATCGAAGAACGAGCCGATGATCGACTGGAACATCTCCTTCCGGAGCGTCCCCTCCGATTCCTCACGGCGGGTCATCAGCTCGGAGTAGAGCCGGAGCTTGGCTTCGCTGCTCTGTTGCTTTTCGAGGGCGCGTGAGCCGATGAACCCCAGGCTTCCCACCGCCAGGGCGGTCAACAGCCCGCCCAGCGGCGAGAGGATGATTTGGAGCTTATCCCAGAAATCCTTGGGCTTTTCCGCGTCCGCCATGCGTCAGACCCGCTTGACCGTGTATTTGCCGTCCTGAAGCTCGAGGACGAACCGGTACCGCGAGGGCTTGTCGAATCCGACCACGTCGATCCACGGCGCCTGGGTCTCGTAGCTTACCGTTAGGCGGCATTTCCCGACCGTCTTTCCGGGGAACCGGAACGAGCCGAGCGAGTCGGTCGTGGCCTTGATCGTTTCGGTGCCGCAGGTGAGCTCGAGCTTTGCGTTGGCCAGGTAGCGGTCGCCGAGCCGGACGTCGCCGAAGATCTCGCGCACCGGAGCGGCGGACGCGAGCGTGGAGAGAGAAAGGAGGAGGTGCAACATGAGAAACCTCGGGTTGAAGTGCGGCGTTCCTCCGCGCGGGCG
>JBDTOH010000320.1:0-6720 GCA_039933355.1 Gemmatimonadota bacterium
GACGACCGGATGCGCGATGGCGAGCGACGCCAGGACGCCGAGGTGCGAGGCGCTGAGCTCGAGGCCGGGCTCGAAGACGATCGCGCCGGCCTTGATGTCCTCTCCCGCGAAGCGAAGGTTCGAGCCGGCGTCCCGGTCCGTGACGACGATGACGCGCTCGGCGCCGAGGTCGGTGTCTTCCTGCCGGATCACGGAATCGGCCCCGAGCGGGAGCGGCGCGCCGGTGAAGATGCGGGCGCATTGCCTCGGTCCGATCGTCTTAGTGGGGAAGCTGCCGGCCGGAATCTGCTCGATCACATCGAGGCACTTCGGGCTGGCCGCGCTCGCGCCGCGGACGTCGTCGGCCCGAACGGCGTATCCGTCCATGGCCGAATTGGTGTGGGCCGGGATGTCGATCGGGCTGATCACCCGCTCGGCGAGCACACTGCCGGCGGCGTCGTCGAGTGGGATGCGGAGGGGAGGCTGGCGCTGGATGTCGCGAAGAATTCGCTCGACGGCTTCGCGAGCGGAAAGCGGACCGGTCACGACGCCCGGGGAGCCGCCGTCAGCAGTTTGGCGTGTTCCCAGGCGAGCGAGCCGAGCAGCTGCGGCCACATCGTGTCCGTGAAGCGCACGACCCGGCACCGAGCGTCGAGCCCGTGATCGTCGGTGACGATGGCGACCCATTGGTTGGCGTCGGCCGCGGTCGGATCGTAGAGCGGTGGTCCGATCACCTTCCGCTGGACTTCGATCTTGGGCAGCGAGGTGTGCTGGAAGCCCTCCACGATCACGATATCGGCCTCGGGGAAGAGCGACCGGGCGAGCGCTTCGGGATCGGTGTTGTCCGACCGCCGCTCCATCAGCACCCGGAGGTCCGGCGTGGCGACGAGGACGCCGTTGACCAGGCCCTCGTGGAAATGGCGCCAGGAGTCGCTGCCCGGCTGATCGACATCCGGCCGGTGCTCCGCGTGCTTGATGGTGGCGACCCGCCTGCCCTGCCGGTGCCACTCGCGCGCGAGCGCGACGACCAAACCGGTCTTGCCCGCGTTCTTTCGGCCGATCACCGAGATGATTCGGGGTGTCATGATGCTCCGAGAATACCGACGCGGAGGAGGGAAGGGAAGTCGGCGGGAAGGAGGGCGGCAGGGCGGCAAGGCGGCAAGGCCGCAGGACGGCCGTTCGGGGTGGGGATCTGGCTCTCGTGGCCGCGCGGGCTTAGTCTATCGAACTCTTCGAGGAGATCCCACATGAAATCGGTGCTGGTTTTCGCCGTATTGGTCACGATGTCCGCGCGGGTGTTGGGCGCGCAGGCCGCGAAGCCCGACAACGCGGCCCATCACGTCTTCACCATCGACACCCTGAAGCTCGAGAGCGGGGCCGTGTTGCCCGGCGCCAAGGTGGTGTACGGCACCTACGGCCGCCTCAACGCCCGGCGGGACAACGCCATCCTGCTGCCGTCGCACTATCTGGCCGACCATCATGGATACGACTGGCTCGTCGGTCCCGGCCGCCTGCTGGACACCTCGCGGGTGTTCCTCGTGATGACCGAGCTGTTCGGCAACGGTCGCTCGTCGTCGCCGAGCAACACGCCCGAGCCGCTCCACGGGCCGCGGTTCCCGGTCCCGTCGATTCGCGACAATATCGGCGCCGTCCACCGTCTCCTGGTCGAAGACCTCAAAATCGAGCACCTGCGCGCGATCATCGGTTTCTCGATGGGAGCGCAGCAGGCGTTCCAATGGGCGGTGAGCTATCCCCGCTTTGCCGATCGGATCGTGGCGACCTCGGGCACGGCGAAGACATATCCGCACGGCGTCGTGCGGCTCGAAGGTCAGATCGCCGCCCTCACCGCGGACGCCGAGTTCAAGGACGGCGACTATGTCAGCCCTCCCAAGAAGGGGCTCGAGGCCTTCGCGGTAGTGTGGACGGCCTGGCTCTTCTCGCAGGATTGGTGGCGGCTCGGGCTCTGGAAGAATCTCGGACCGAGCTACGAGGTGGTGCTCGACAATCTCCGGAAGAACTTCATCCCGAACGCCGACGCCAACGATCTCATTCTTCAGATGCGAACCTGGGAGCGTCACGACGTCGGCGGCACGCCGGGGTTCGACGGCGACGTCGAGAAGGCGCTCCGGTCGATCAAAGTCCCGCTGCTCTACATGCCGTCGGCAACCGATCTCTACTTCCCGATCGGAGACGCCACCTACGAGAGCCGCTTCATCCCCGGCGTGTCATTCGTGCCGATTCCTTCGCTCTGGGGACATCCGGCCGGGGCGGGCATGGCTCCCGCCGACCTCGCATTTCTGACTCGCAAGATGGCCGCGTTCCTTCGCCCGGTGCTCGCCCGGCCCTAACGCGCGATCCCGAGCCTATTGGCGGAGGAACGACTCGGCGGTCACGAGGTCGTCGGGAGTGTTGACGTTGAAGAACAGCCGGTCGGGATCGCCGAAGTTGCGGATCACCTCGAGCCGTTCGATCTGGAGGCGGACTTCGCGGTGAAAGGCGATCGCGCGGTAGTCTTCGCGCGCAATGGCGCGCTCCATCGGTTGGCGGCAGCCGGGGCCGTACGCGGCGCAGAGCGGTTCGACGCCCCGGCGACTCGTGCTGGCCGGGAGAACGGCATCGGCCACGGGAAGCGCGAGGCACAGGTAGCGGAGCAGCGCGGCGGTCACGAAAGGCATGTCCCACGCGATCACGACGACCGGCCCGCTCGCCTCCGCGACGGCGGTGTAGAGACCGCCTAACGTTCCGGTGCCGGGCCGGCGGTCGGGCGCGACCCGAAGGTCGGGGCGCCAGCTCGGGGCCGCGGGATCGTTCGCGACCAGCAGCGGAAGGATCCCGAACGCGTCCACGCACACGGTCACCAGCCGGTCCAAGATCCGCTCGCCGCCGACCTGCCTCAGCCCCTTCGGCTCGCCCCCAAACCGCCGCGCCGCCCCTCCCGCTAGAATGACCGGCTGTGGTCTAGCCCCCATTCGATTCCCTATTCCCCATTCCCTATTCCTATTCCCAAAGCCCTAAGGAAGCTCTGCACAGCCCCCACGCCAGCCCCTCTAGTTTGTTGTTTGTTTGTTCCTTACTTCGTTGTCCTTTAGCTCTGCTCCCCCGTCCCATCACCGCCCCGAAGCGATCCGATGTACCCGTTCATCCGATGTATCCGCACACCTCCTGCCTAGATGACTGCCAGAACCCTCTCTAAGCCCTAAAAGCCCTAAGCCCTAGCCTCGCCGTACAACCCCGGGTCCTCAGCGACCCGAACCCGCTCGAGCGACACGCCGGCCGGGAGCCGAGCCGCAATCCGCGCATAGAGGTCGAGCGCGAGGGCCTCGCAGGTCGGGAGGGTCGCCCCGATCGCGAACTCGGGGATGTCCCGGTTCAGGTGTTTCCCATCGAGCCGGGCCGTGACCTCTTGAGACAAGATCGCGTCGAGCCGAGGGAGGTCGATGACCATCGACGTCACCGGGTCGAGCGGGCCGGCGACCGTGACCGTGCAGGTGTAGTCGTGAGGATGGCCCGGCTCTTCCGTCGTCCACCCGAACCGGGCGCGGTTCTCGGCCTCGGTCCAGTCAGGCTTGGCGTACCGGTGCCAGGCGTGGAACCGGACGACGCGACTGAGGCTCACCGCCGGCATCGGCGCCTTAGAACGGTCGATGGAAGGCGTAGCCGATGCCGATATTGTAGACGCCGCTCGTCACCCATTCCTTGCTGACCGGCGTCGTCAGCACCGGCTGGAGCGGGCCGGATCCATCGAAGTCGGTCCGGAAGGTCGCCGGGTAGCTCAGGCTCCAGAAATACGTCCGGGCCTCGAGCCGAATGAACAGGCGGGGCGTCGCGAAGATCCGGAGCCCAACGGTCGGCGCGACGTAGAACTTGGTGCTGAACTTGTAGCCGCTCGAGTCGCTCTTGATCGACGACGCGAAGGCGAGACCGATCCCGCTCCCGATGTAAGGCGCGATCGAGTGCCACGTCTTCCCGCCCGTCAGGTTGAGCTGGAACGTTCCCTCGGCGAACATCACGGACTGCTTGACAGGCCCCCGGAATTGCGGCCGGCTCGCCACGCTCGACGTGTCGGCGATGATTCGTTTCAGGTCGCCGTAGCCGGCCGTGATCGCGAGCGAGAACGGCCGGTCCGCCAGGAACTCGTGCCGCAGCGTGAAGATCTTGCCGTCATGAGGGCCGACGCCGATCTGACCGCCCTCGCCGTTGAAGTAACCCGCCGTGAACGACACGAACTGCCCGTATTTGAGGTCGCGGTACGGAGACTTCGCCGGATCGTGGCCGACCTGGGCCGCGAGGTGGACCGGGATGGCGAAGAGCAGAATGGCAAGACCCCAGGATGGGAAGACGGCAAGACGGCCGGTGGACATCGACACTCTATCCTATCGCGAGGCTTCGGCCCGTCATCTCGGCCGGCTGCTCGACGCCTAACAAGTTGAGAATGGTCGGCGCGACGTCGCACAGCGCGCCGCCGCTCCGAAGAGCTTTGAACTCAGTGCCCACCGCGACGAAGGGGACCGGGTTCGTCGTGTGCGCTGTGTGCGGCCCGCCGGTCTCGGGGTCCACCATCATCTCACAGTTGCCGTGATCCGCCGTGATGAGGAGCCGAGTGCCGGACCGCGCCGCCGACTGCACCAGCCGGCCGAGACACTGGTCGACCGTTTCGACCGCTTTGAGGATCGCGGTCTCGACGCCCGTGTGCCCCACCATGTCGGCGTTGGCGAAGTTGCAGAGCAGAAAATCGTGGTCCTTGCGCTCGAGCGCCGCACAGAGCCCATCGGTAATCCCGGCCGCGCTCATCTCCGGCATCAGATCGTACGTCGCGACCTTGGGTGACGGAACCAATGCGCGCTCTTCTCCGGGGTACGGCGGCTCGTGCCCCCCGTTGAAGAAATACGTGATGTGCGGGTACTTCTCGGTCTCCGCCGTCCTGAACTGCGTCAGCCCGGGGCCGGATAACACCTCACCCAGGATTCGCGCCATGCTGAATGGCGGGAATGCCGCCGGAAGCGGCAGAGTCTGGTCGTACTGCGTCATTGTGACCGCTTGAACGGACGGCCGGTCTTTGACGTCGAAGCCGTCGAACGCCGGGTCGCACAAGGCCCGGACAATTTGACGCATCCGATCGCTTCGGTAATTGAAGAAGATGATGCCGTCACCGTCCCGGAGCGTCGCAGTCGGATGGGCATCCCGCTCGATCGCGATCGGTTTGATGAACTCGTCGGTCTCGCCGCGGGCATAGGCGTCGGCGATCGCGCGGACCGGATCGGACGCCGGCGCGCCCCGGCCGTGCACGAAGAGATCGTACCCGAGCTTGGTGCGCTCCCAGCGCTTGTCGCGGTCCATCGCGAAGTACCGGCCGATGAGGCTCGCGATCGTCGCGCGGGGGCCGGCGATCCGCTCGAGGTCCTGAATCAGCTTCTCGACGAAACCCTTGGCGGAGGTGGGCAGCGTGTCGCGCCCGTCGAGCAGCCCGTGAATCGCAACGTTCGAAACGTTGAGCTTGACCCCGAGCTCCACGCAGGCGAGCAAGTGGGTATCGATGGCGTGAACGCCGCCGTTTCCGAGCAAGCCGATCAGGTGAAGCGTCCCTCGGGTCTTCTCGAGATGCGTTCCGAGCGCGATGAAAGCGGGGAGCCGGAAAAATTCTCCCGACTGAATGCTCGCCGAGATCCGCACGAGATCCTGCGGCACCACTCGTCCCGCGCCGAGGTTGAGATGGCCGACTTCGCTGTTGCCCATCTGTCCCTCGGGAAGCCCTACGGCGAGGCCGCTCGCGTCGAGCAGTGTCTTCGGACCGCCGGCCCAGAGCCCGTGCCACACCGGCGTGTTCCCGAGCTCGATGGCGTTATGCGCGCGCTCCGTCCGGTAACCCCAGCCGTCCAGGACGATCAGGGCGACGGGGCGTTGCCGGTTTGACATGCTCCTCCGCGTCTTCTACTATGCCAAGCTGATGTACAGGCCGCAATCTAGTCCGGGCTTCTATCGCCTACCAGCCTCGCTGGTGGCTCTCGTATTCGCTGCCACCGCGACGCTTGGCGCGCAGTCGCGGGTTCGCGCGGCTAGCGGCGCTTCCTTCCGAAAAGAGCCCAATGGTCTCCGGCTCGGCAACCTGGTCAACGGCGTGCAGTACGCCGCCGGCAAGACCGAGGGTCAGTGGGTACAAGCGACCATCGAGGGCTGGGTCGCGAGCGAATCCACCGCACCGACCACTCGAGATGGATTCGATCTCGCGGTCACCGCCGCCGGGGGCGAGAATCTGCGGGCGGAGCCCGGCGGTGTGATCATCGCGCGAGTCGTTGAGGGGACATTGCTGTCGCGGGTGAGCGCGCGCGGTAAATGGCTTCAGGTCCGGCGTCAGGGCTGGGTATCGCGCAGCAGCCTCCAGCAGGATGCGGATCAGCCCGCGGCGGAGAAGCCGGTTGCCGCGGCGCCCCCGGCCCCGCCGTCGCCGGTTCCCGCGCCCGCGCCCCCAACCGCTGCACCGGTCCAGGCGTCCGTGGCGAAGCCGGCGGCGGACGCTTCGACGAGACCGGACTCAACCTCGGGCGGCGCACCGGCCGCGAGTGGTCGGGTCGAGGTTCGCAAAGGTGCTGAGATTGCGCCGGTCCGCGAGGGCGCGACGTTTGCGACGCTCTCCGAAAAGGCGGACGCGGTGGTGCTCGATCGCTCGCGCGATTGGGTCAAGGTTCGATTCGAAGGCTGGATCAAGGCAGTCGACCTCGCAGGAGACGCCAACCCTCCTCCCGC
>JBDTOH010000321.1:0-6703 GCA_039933355.1 Gemmatimonadota bacterium
GGCGATCAACAATTTGACACTAGGATGATATAAAGCTCCATGTCAGTACGCTCTCTCAATTGGCTCAAGTTTGGCGGGCTGGTCGGCTTGGCGTTCGCGCTGGGCCTCCTGTTCGCGGGGCTGCTCGATCTGCCCAAGAACTCGGTGGCCCAGAACGCTCAAACTCGTCCAGCGGCAGTGCGGACGACCGAGGGCCAAGCCGCTGCCAAGATGATTCCCGCCGCCGTTCAGCCGCTGGCCAGCTTGAGCGACGCCTTCGCTTCAGTGGCCGAACAGGTCCGGCCGAGCGTCGTGTACGTTCAGTCACAGCGGACCGAACGGGTCTCGCAGAACCGCCAGCAGGTTCCGCCCGGGTTCCAGGAGTTCTTCGGCACCCCGCGCGGCCGCAGCGGGCCTCAGATCGAGCGCGGCTCGGGCTCCGGCTTTATCGTCTCGGCTGACGGGTACATTCTTACCAATAACCATGTGGTGGACGGGGCGGACGTGGTCCATGTTCGCCTTCTCGACCGCCACGAATTCTCCGCCAAGGTCATCGGCGCGGACGCGAGCACGGACGTCGCGATCATCAAGATCGATCCGCGCGGCCTCAAGCTCACGCCGGCCAGTCTCGGCTCGAGCGCGGCGACCCGGATCGGCGAATGGGTGCTGGCGTTCGGCAACCCGCTCAACGAACAGCTCACGTTCACCGTCACGTCCGGAATCGTCAGCGCCAAAGGCCGGGGTCAGCTCCAGCTCCCTAACAAGGTGGGCGGGACGCAGATCCAGGACTTCCTCCAAACCGACGCCGCGATCAACCCGGGTAATTCCGGTGGGCCACTTGTGAACGTCAAGGGCGAAGTGATCGGGATCAATTCCGCGATCGCGAGCCCGACCGGCTTCAACGCCGGGTACGCCTTTGCGATTCCGATCGACCTGGCCAAAGTGGTGATGGATCAGCTGATCAGCCACGGCAAGGTTGAGCGGTCGGCCTTGGGTGTCGGAGTCGCGGAGGCCACGCCGGCCGACGCGAAGTACGTCGGACTCGACGAGATCCGGGGCGTTCGGATCCAGACCTTTTCGATGCCCAAGTCCCCCGCCGAGCTCGCCGGCCTCGAGCAGGGCGATCTCATCATCGGTATCGATGGTCAGCGAGTGGACTATGTCGCCCAGCTTCAGCAGATCGTCGGTTTCAGAAAGCCCGGCGAGACGGTGAAAGTCGAAGTGGCGCGGAAGGGCGGCGTGCGGCGCACCTACACCGTACGGCTGGTAGCCCAGGTCGAACAGAAGGTAGTCGCCTCGGACTCGGACCAGCCGGACGACGACAGCGGCGCCAATCAGCCCGTCCGGCCCCGTCCAACATCGCTCAATCGGCTTGGCATCTCGGTCGTGCCGGTCACGCCGGCGGTCGCTCAGCAGCTCGAGCTTCCGGCGAACACGCGAGGTCTCGTGATCCAAGAAGTCGACCCGTACGGTCCGGCCGAGGGAATTCTCGCTGGGGCCGCGGCCGGCTCGCCCGACGTCATCGTCGCGGTCGAGGGAAAACCGGTCCGGAGCCAGGAAGATCTGCGGACCGCGATCCGAGAGGCCGGGGCAGGCGGTGTCGTGAGCCTGACCCTGTTCAACCAGCAGGCGAACAACGGACGCGGCGGGACCCGGATCGAGCGGGTCGAGCTGTCCGACAAGGATAAGTAGACGCACAGCACTGGTAGGAGCCCACGGCATGAAAAGAAAGCGCTCGGTCGATTGACCGGGCGCTTTCTTTTTGATCGCTTCGATCGGGGCTATTGGGTCGTCTTGAGGTCGTACTTGTTCGCCGCGGCGACCGAGTCCCAATAGGCCCAGCCCCATCCGCCGACCTTGCCGTTCACGACGACGACCGGCGTCATCCTCCGGTCCTCGAGACGGTCCTTGGCAGTGCTCTGGCTCTTGGGATAGTACATTGACTCGACGTATTGGCCGTTCACGAGGAAGCGAACTTCCTTCTGGGGTGCGACTCCCATGACCTTCGCCGTGCTGTCCTTGGTAATCCCGACGGTAAGGCCCTTGAGGCGCTCGTCGGCGCTTTCGCATGCGGTA
The DNA here is from genome assembly GCA_039933355.1 of Gemmatimonadota bacterium. Taxonomy (GTDB): domain Bacteria; phylum Gemmatimonadota; class Gemmatimonadetes; order Gemmatimonadales; family GWC2-71-9; genus SHZU01. Next base: position 2,056 of record JBDTOH010000321.1, read on the forward strand.
ACGAGCGCGATCATTCCAACGGCTGCAACGCTTCGAAAGTAGGCTGAACGAGGAAGCAAAGTCTTGACTCCTGGACAAATGGTTGGGCTGAGTCGCGACCAAATGTAATCCCGCATCGGCCGGCCTGGGAGCAATCTCAAGCTCGAGCGGGAAATGTCGATCCTAGAGACCGGAGACGTTCTCGGTGAGGAGCCCTGATGGACCATAATCCAGAGCCGCCCGTAGTCGACGAGGCCATTCTCGACGGGTATCGCGTGCTCCAAGACGAAGGGCAGCCGGACATTATCACCGAGTTCATCGACATCTTTCTCGAAGACCTTCCCGCCCGCGCCGCAGCGATTCGGTCGGCCGTCGAGGCCCAGGATTCCGACCGGATTCGCTCGACCGCACACGCCCTGAAAGGAAGCGCCGCCTCGATCGGCGCGGCCCAGCTTGCGTCGATCTGTGATTCGCTCGAAACCATCGGCAGGACCGGCGATCCGGCGGGAAGCGCCGCTGTTTTCACGAAGCTCGAGCCGGCGGTCGAGGCGGCGCGGGTTGGGCTGATGGCGTACAGGGGATCGTAGGGAATCGGAAGTCGGGAAGTTGGAACATCGAGACATCCAGAGCCCAATCGCGGAGCGCCAGCGGTCCCTATCTCCCCCTTGATCCTTCCCGCCCACTGACCCAGTGCCGTTTCTCCCTGCAACAACCCCTCGCGCGACCCTAGTCAGTCGAGTACCGTTCAATCCGCGTCACTACCGAATCCGCGAGCGTGGCGAAACTGGCAGACGCGCAGGACTTAGGATCCTGTCCCGCAAGGGGTGCGGGTTCAACTCCCGCCGTTCGCATCGAGAGCGGCCCACGCTCTCTCAAGCAGCCTAACGATCCACCGCGCGAGAGGTCTCGATGGATGATACTCTGGCCAGCTCCCTGAGCGCGCTCGGCACCACCGCGTTCCGGTGGTCCGCCCTGCTCTTCGTGCTTCTCAACGGAGGCGCAGCGCTCGTCATCTGGCTCAGCCGGAGCCGAACTCTCGTGAACCGCCTAACGCCCAAGCTCCTCCTCGCCGACGTGCTGCTCCTCGGGTCGGGGATCGGCGTGCCGATCGTCTCGCAGGCCCTCGCCGCGGTGGTTCGCACCGTGTCCGTCAGCTCCGCCAGCCACGTCGACATCAAAGCAAAGTAGGGCCGGACACCTAGGAGCTCGCGCGTAGGAGGGCCGGTAGGGCTCATCCTGGGACCGTTAGCCCCGCCGACGGTCCCTCTCGGGACTTCAAGCCCTACTTCCTAAGCTCTGAGCCCTAGCCCCTATTATCTTCTCCCTCCCTATGGCTGAGATCACCATTACCAAAACCGCCGAAGACGCGGCGTCCAAATCGCTCCGGGTGTCCGTTCCCGTCGAGCGGGTCAAGGCCGCCGAAGACCGGGCGCTCAAGGAATACTCCAAGCGGGTCAAGCTGCCCGGCTTCCGGCCGGGCAAAACGCCCGAAGCCGTTGTCAGGAAACGATTTGGAGATTCGATCAAGCAGTGGACCATCGATGAGGTGCTGCGCGAAGGGTGGGAGCTCGCTCAGAGCACCGAGAACCTCAAGCCGATCGCCGACCCGACCATCCGCAATCTGAAGTACGAAGACGGCCAGCCGATCGAGTTCGAGCTCGTCGTCGAAATTCGGCCCGAGCTCAAGCTCGACCGAATCAAAGGGTTCAGCCTCACCAGGTCGGTCCGCCCGGTCACCGGCGAGATGGTGGCTGAGCAGCTCGAGCGGGTCCGGGAAGGCCGGGCGGTCTGGCTGCCTGTCGAAGGGCAAGCTCCGGCGCCCGGCCAGATGGTTCGGGTCGAGGTTGCCCCGATCGAAAACGGCGAAGTCAAAGAGGCCCAACCGTACTCGGTCGTTCTTGGCGACGGTCAAGCCCTCCCGGCGCTCGAAGAGCAGATCATGACCCTCACCCCGGGTCAGACCGCCGACGCGGAGATCCGCTTCCCCGAAGACCACCCCGACGAGGCGCGTCGCGGCCAGGCCCGCCAGGTCCGGATCACGTTGCACGAGGTCAAGCGGCAAGAGCTTCCGCCGCTCGACGATGCGCTGGCCAAGGAGGCCGGTGATTTCGGCGACCTCGACGCCCTCAAAGCCGCGATCCGCTCCGATCTCGAGCGTGAGGCAGTTCGCACCGCCGACGCCGGCGTCCGCGAGCAGCTCGTGCAGCAGATCGTAGAGGCGAACTCGGTGCCGGCGCCGAGCTCGATGGTCCACCGAATGGTGCACGGCTACATGCAGGCGTACGAGATTCCCGCGGAACGGCACGACGCATTCCATCACGAGTTCGAGCCCGTCGCTGCTCAGCAGGTGAAGCGCGAGCTCGTGATCAACGCAGTCGCCGACGCCGAAAAGCTCCGCGCCACCGAAGCCGATATCGACGCCCGGATCGCTCAGATCGCCGAGAGCCGGAAGACACCGGTCGCGCAGGTGTACGCATCGCTCGAGCAATCGAAGCGGCTGCCCGAGCTGGAGCGCGCGATGACCGAAGAGAAAGTCTTTAATTTCCTTCTTTCGCAATCGACCGTACAGGAAACAACGCCGTGACGACACCGCCGACGATGCTCTATCCGCCTTACATCATCGAGCGTTCGAGCCGCGGTGAGCGGTCGTACGACATCTTCTCCCGTCTCTTGATGGACCGGATCGTATTCCTCGGCGCCGGGATCAACGACGAGGTCGCCAATATCATTATCGCGCAGCTCTTGTTCCTCGACGCGGACAATCCTGACAAAGACATCTACATGTACATCAACTCGCCGGGCGGGCACGTCCATAGCGGCATGGCGATCTACGACACCATGCAGCACCTCCGCGCCCCGGTGAACACGATCTGCATGGGAATGGCCGCGTCGATGGGTGCGTTCTTGCTCGCGGCGGGCACGAAGGGCAAGCGATCATCGCTGCCCCACGCCCGGATCATGATCCACCAGCCCTCGGGCGGATCGCAGGGAACCGCGGCGGACATCGAGATCGTGGCGCGCGAGATCTTGCATACCCGGGCGACGATGAACCGTCTCTTTTCGCAACACACCGGCCAATCGATCGAAGCACTCGAGCGCGACATCGACCGGGACCGCTATATGAGCGCCGACGAGGCAAAGGAATACGGCATCGTCGACGAAGTGATGAAGCCGCAGGCCGGCGCCCTGCTCACCGGGCCCAAGCCTTGACGCCCGCCGCGGCCTCGGGCCACCTTTCCCGGACCCGAGGTCCCTGACGGAGCACCGTATGTCCAACGACAAGCACCTCCGCTGCTCGTTCTGCGGCAAGTCGAAGGATTCGGTCCGGAAATTCATTTCCGGGCCGTCGGTGTACATCTGCAACGAGTGCATCACGCTCTGCAACGAGATTCTCGCCGAGGATGAGGAGCGGGAAGTCGTCGACAACATCACCCAAGTCCCGACGCCGTCCGAGATCAAAGACGTCCTCGACCAGTATGTGATCGGCCAGGAGCGCGCCAAGCGAAGCCTGGCCGTCGCCGTCTACAATCACTACAAGCGAATCAACGCCGCCGGGGGCCGCGACGCCGGCGTCGAGCTCGACAAGTCCAACATCCTGCTCCTCGGCCCGACCGGGGTAGGCAAGACGCTCCTCGCGCAGACCCTGGCTCGAATCCTCGATGTGCCGTTCACGATCGCCGATGCCACCACGCTCACCGAGGCGGGGTACGTCGGAGAGGACGTCGAGAACATTCTGGTCCGGTTGCTTCAGGCCGGGGAGTTCAACGTCTCGGAGTGCGAGCGCGGCATCGTCTACATCGACGAGATCGACAAGATCGCGCGGAAGTCCGAGAACCCGAGCATAACGCGCGATGTATTGGGCGAAGGCGTACAGCAGGCACTGCTCAAGATCATCGAAGGAACGGTCGCATCCGTGCCGCCCCAGGGTGGACGCAAGCACCCGCAGCAGGAGTACATCCAGCTCAACACCAAGGACATCCTCTTCATTTGCGGTGGCGCATTCGACGGCCTCGAGAAGATCATCGAGGCTCGCACCGGACGCCGCCAGATCGGGTTCAACGGCGCTGCGGCGCGGGACAAGAAGCTCGCCCAGACCAAGATGTTCAGCGAGGTCGAGCCGGACGATCTGCTCCGCTACGGCTTGATTCCCGAGCTCGTGGGTCGCCTGCCGGTGACGGTTGCGCTGGAGGGCTTGGACGAAGAGGCGCTGGTTCGGATTCTAAAGGAGCCGAAGAACGCGCTCACCAAGCAGTACGCGAAGCTGTTCGGGCTCGAGGACGTGAAAATCACGTTCGACGAGGGCGCGCTCGTGGCGATCGCGGGCAAGGCGCTCAAGCGCGGCACTGGCGCGCGCGGTCTCCGTGCGATCCTCGAGGAGGTGCTCATGGAAGTGATGTTCGACCTTCCAGGCAGAGAGGACGTGGTCGAGGTCAAGGTGACCGAGTCCTGCATCACCAACGGGACGCAGCCGCTGCTCGAGATCTCCCCGATCAGACGGAAGAAGGAAGCCTAGCTCCCAAGCCGGTTGCCACAGACTTTTCAAAGGGACAACGAGAGCATCCCCACGTCGGACCGGATTCCGGTTCTGCCGCTGCGGGATGTCGTCATTTTTCCCTACGTGGTCATTCCGCTCCTCGTTGGCCGCGCGGCATCGCTCGCCGCCATCGAA
>JBDTOH010000322.1:0-6662 GCA_039933355.1 Gemmatimonadota bacterium
TCTCGTTAGGTATCACCAGCACCACCGACGCCGGTGTCGCGCCCGGGCTCCTCGCCACCTACCGCGCCATGGACCGCGAGGGCAGCCTGCCCAGCCGCGTGAATGTCATGGCGCTCCGGAAGGTGGACGGAGTCGGCGTAGTCCCGTTGCCGGAGATGTCGGTCTCTGATCACCTCCGGGTCGATACGGTCAAATTCCTCGCCGACGGCGGCCTGAGCGGCGCCACGGCCGCGCTGAGTGTGCCCTATCGGCATGCCGCCACCCAGGGCGTCCTCCGATTCGGGGAGGACGAGCTCTTGGCGCTCGCCCGGGAAGCGGGCGATGCCGGCTGGCGCATCGCCACCCATGCGATCGGTGACGTGGCGATCGACCAGGTCCTCCGGGTCTACAGAGCGCTCCCGGTCGGAGGCCCCCGCCATCGGATCGAGCATCTTGGTCTCCCCGACAGCCGCCAACTGTCCCGCGCCGCCCGGCTCGGGGTGATCGCCGTTCCCCAGAGCGTGTTCATCCATGAGCTCGGCAGGAACTTTCGGGCTTATCTCCCCGAGTCGCTCCTCGGCCGCGCCTATCCGATCCGTGCCATGCTCGACGCCGGCCTGACGGTCGCGCTTTCGTCGGACGCGCCGGTGGTCGAGGACGACAGCCCGTTCCGCGGCATGCAGGCCGCCGCCGACCGGCTCGACGCCGAAGGCGTTGCCATCGCGCCGGACCAGGCGATCTCGGTCGCGGAAGCGCTCCACGCGTATACGATGGGCGCCGCCACGGCCTCCGGCGACGAGACCAACCGCGGCAGCCTAACGGCCGAGAAATGGGCTGATTTCGCGGTGCTGACGAGTAACCCGCTCACGGCGCCGGTCGCCGCGATCGCCGGCATTCGAGTTGAACGCACCTATCTAGCAGGCCGCCTCGCCTTCGAGAGATGACACGATGACTTACCCGTACAAGCAGCTGATCGATGGAGCCTGGGTCGATGCCGCGGACGGCGGCACCTGGGAAGTGATGAACCCGGCGCTCGAGGAGGCGATCCGCGTCGTCCCCTACGGCGGCCGGGAGGACTGCCGCGCGGCCATCGAGGCCGCGGAGCGCGCGTTCCCGGCCTGGTCGCGCAAGACGCCGTACGAGCGCGGCGCGATCCTCGCAAAGACCGCGCAGCTCCTCCGGGAGCGGGCCGAGGATATCGGGCGGACGACCACGCTCGAGAGCGGGAAGCCGTTCGTGCAGGGCCGCGGAGAGATCTTGGTCACGGCCGATCTCTTCGACTGGTTCGCCGAGGAGGGCAAGCGGGCGTACGGCCGCACGATCCCGTCGCGAGTCGCGAGCAAGCGGATGACGGTGATCAAGCAACCGATTGGCGTGGTCGGCGTGATTACGGCGTGGAATTTCCCCGCCTACAACCCGTCGCGCGCGTGGGCGGCGGCGCTGGCCGCGGGCTGTACCGTCGTCGGGCGGCCCTCGGAGTTCACGCCGCTCACGGCAATGGCGATCGCGAGCATTCTGGTCGAGGCCGGCCTGCCACCGGGCGTCCTCAACCTGGTCAGCGGCGACCCCGATCCCATGGGCCAGGAGATGCTCGAGAACCCGGTCTGCCGGAAGATCAGCTTTACCGGAAGCGTGCGGGTCGGCAAGCTCCTCATGGACGGCGCTTCCCGCACCGTCACCAAGCTCTCGCTCGAGCTTGGCGGCAACGCGCCGGTGCTGATCCTGCCCGACGTCGACCTCGAGGCGGTGGCCAGCGGATCGGTCGCGTCCAAGTTCCGCAACAATGGCCAGGTCTGCGTGTCGCCCCAGCGCTTCATCGTGCATCGGAAGGTCGCCGACGAGTTCATCGACCGGGTTGCCGCCCGCGCGAGCAAGCTCAAGCTCGGCAGCGGGCTCGACAAAGAGACTCAGGTGGGACCGCTCATCAACGCCCGCCAGCGGGACCGGGTCGAAGCGCTCGTGACCGGGGCCACGGCGTCCGGCGTCGAGGTGCGCTCGGGCGGGCGCCGGCCCGAGCTCCTGTCCAAGGGCTTCTTCTACGAGCCGACCGTGCTGTCCGGCGTTAGGCCGGAGATGCCGGTCTACCACGAGGAGATTTTCGGGCCGGTCCTTCCGGTCACCAGCTTCGATGACCTCGAGCAGGCGATCCAGCTCGCCAACACCACGCCGTACGGGCTCGCCGCCTACGTCTGGACCAACGATCTCAAGGCGGCGATCAAGGCGTCCGAAGGGCTCGAGTTCGGGATGGTCGGTGTGAACGAGTGGTCTCCGATGGCGCCCGAGGCACCCTTCGGCGGCTGGAAGCAGAGCGGCGTCGGCCATGAGAGCGGGCCGGAGGGGCTGGACGAATACCTCGAGACCAAGCTCATTGCGATGGGCGGGCTATGACCGGCGGTGATCGCGACCTTGGCATGGACCGCCCGATCAGCCGGCGCGATTTTCTCGACGGCGTGGCGATCGGAGTCGGGGGTGCCATGCTCGCACCGCATCTCTTGCGGGCGGAAGCGTTCCCGGCTCCGACGGGCGCATACTACCCGCCGGCGCTCACCGGCCTTCGCGGCTCCCATCCCGGAGCATTCGAAGCGTTCCATGCGCTCCGCGACGGCCAGTTCTGGAAGACTGCGCCCGCGGTCGTCGCGGCGAACGAGGCGTATGATCTCGTGATCGTCGGAGCGGGAATCAGCGGGCTCGCGGCGGCCCACTATTTCCGGAAGTCCCGCCCCGCCGCGCGGATCCTCATCCTCGACAACCACGACGACTTCGGCGGGCACGCCAAACGGAACGAATTCACCCACGAAGGCAAGACCCACATCGGCTACGGCGGCACCCAATCGATCGAAAGCCCCTCACCCTACAGCCCGATCGCCAAGTCGCTGATCGCCGAGCTCAGGATCGACGTCGGCCGTTATGCGGTGGCGCTCGACAAGGCGCTGTACCCATCGCTCGGGCTCGGACCCGGATTCTTCTTCGATAAGGAAGCGTTCGGCACCGACAAGCTGGTCGTCGGGAACCAACGGCGGTTGGACGAGCGGTTCGTAAAAGGCGCGCCGCTCGCCGATACGGCCAAGCGCGATCTCAGGCGACTCTATACCGAGCGCTTCGATCCGATGCCCGGACTTGCATCGGCGGCGAAGAAGGCAAAGCTCGCCCGGATGAGCTATGCCAACTTCCTGAGCCAGGAGTGGAAGGTCGATCCCGCCGTGGTCGCGGTCTTCCAGGCATCGACCCACGATCTCTACGGCGCCGGCATCGACGCCGTCCCCGCGCAGGACGCCTTCGGCCTCGGCCTCCCCGGGTTCCAGGGCATGGCGCTCGACCGCAAGGCCGGCCCAGGCCAGAACTACGACTCGATCAAGAACCGATTGGCCGAGGGGTATGTGTTCCACTTCCCGGACGGGAACGCCACGATCGCGCGGCTCCTGGTTCGGACGCTGATCCCGGCCGCGATCCCCGGCACCGCCGCCGAAGGCGTCGTCATGGCCCGTGCCGACTACAGCAAGCTCGATCTCTCGGGATCGCCGGTCCGGATCCGGCTCAAGAGCCCCGTTATGCGCGTCCGTCACCTCGGCGACCCCAAGTCCGCCACGGGAGTAGAGGTCACGTACCTGCGGGACGGCAAGCTCCAATCGGTGACCGGCGGCGCGGTCGTGCTCGCCTGCTGGCACTCCGTCATTCCATACCTCTGTCCGGAGCTACCCGTCGCCCAGAAGGAGGCGATGGCGTTCGAGGTGAAGGTCCCGCTCATCTACACCAACGTGCTGATCCGGAATTGGACCGCATTCCAGAAGCTCGGCGTGAGCAGCATCAACGCGCCCGGGCTCTATCACACCCATATGTCGCTCGACTACCCGGTCAGCCTCGGCGGATACCACCACACGAAGAAGCCCACCGAGCCGATCGTGGTCCACATGTCGAAGTCGGCATGCAAGCCCGGCCTCCCGATCCGGGCGCAACATCGGGCCGGCCGCACCGAGCTGTTCACGACCTCGTTCGAGACCATCGAGCGCTCCATCCGCGCCCAGCTCGCCCGCGTCCTCGGCCCCGGTGGCTTCGACCCCGCCCGCGACATCGTCGGCCTAACAGTCAACCGCTGGCCCCACGGGTACGCCTACCAGTACAACTCCCTCTTCGACGACTTCTGGCTGAACGGCGGCGAGCAGCCCTGCGTGCTCGCCCGGAAGCCCCACGGCAGGATCGCCATCGCCAACGCGGATTCCGGCGCGTACTCGTATACGGACGCCGCGATCGACCACGGGCACAGGGCGGCGGGAGAGATTCTGGCGCTGTAAGGTAGATCTCTCGCTCCGCGCAGGATGACATTTGGGAGAAAGATCGGACCAACCATGCCGGCCGCTCCCGGAGACGACAGCGCCCCTTCGACTTCCGAAGCCCCAGAAGTCCCCCGCACGCTCGGCCGCTTAGATCTCGTTCTTCTGAAAATCGTCGCCATCGTCAACATCAACAACGTCCCCCCGACCGCCGTCTTCGGCCGCGTGTCCGTGGTGCTGTGGACGCTCGCCTTCGTCGCATTCTTCGTCCCCGAAGCCGTAGCCGTCCTCGTCATGGCCCGCCGCTACCCCGGCGAAGGCGGCATCTATCTCTGGATCCGCAAAGCCTTCGGCCCCGCCCACGGCTTTCTCGCCGGCTGGTGCTACTGGACCAACAATCTCTTCTACATCCCGGTCCTGCTCGTCTACATGGCGGGGATCTTTGCCTTCGGCGGCGGAGCCGGAACGGCCCACCTCGTAGATAACCGGCTCTTCGTCGCCGCGGTCGCGTTCGGATGGCTCGCCATCATGACGATCCTCAACATCGGCGGTCTGAGGGTCGGCAAATGGATTCAAAACATCGGAGGCGTCGGCGCCGGGTTGAGCGTAGCGCTGGTGCTGGTGGCGGCGATCGTGGCGTGGAGCAAGGGCATCGTCGAGACGCCGCCGTTCGTCGCCGGCGCGGGCTGGGGAATGGGCATGGCCGCCAGCTTCAGCGTCATGTGCAACGCCTTCATCGGCATCGAGCTCGCGTCTACCATGGGCGACGAGATCCGTAACCCGGAGCGCGACCTCAAGCCGGCGATCCTGACGGCGGGCGTCGTGTCCCTCGCCTCTTACGTGCTCGTGACCGCGGCCGTGCTCGCGCTCGTGCCGCTTCGCGAGCTCGGCGTCATTCAGGGCATCATGCAGGCCGTGAGCGCGGGTGCCTCCGCGGCCGGAGTCCGCTGGCTCGTGGCGCCGGTCGCGGTGCTGATGGGTCTCTCGATCGGAGGCGCGGCTTCGGCCTGGTTCGCCGGCTCCTCGCGGATCCCCTTCGTCGCCGGTCTCACCAGTGCGCTCCCCGCGGCGCTCGGTCGAGTCCACCCCCGGTGGCGCTCGCCTCACATTGCGTTAGGCGCCTGCGCGGCGCTGGCGGCGCTGTTCACCGCGATGTCGCTCGTCGGCTCGAGCGTGGCCGAAGCCTACCAGGTGTTGCTCAAAGCGGCGGTGGTGATCCAGCTGATCCCGTTCGTCTACCTGTTTCTCGCCCTCGCCAAGGCCGACGCGGTCGGCAGAGGGGCGAGGGCAGCGGGAGTGCTCGGCCTCCTCACCACCATCGTCGGGATCATATTCGCGTTTCTCCCGAGTGCGGACGTCGAGAACGTTGGGGTCTTCGAAGCCAAGATGGCCGCCGGCGTCCTCGGCCCGATCGCGATCGGGTGGTATCTATTCCAGCGAGCTCGGGTCTCGCATTGATTCACAGGCCTGTCGTGTGGAGCTTTTAGCGTCCGCTAGGCAAGTGGGTCTTAACGCGCGAGGCGAACCTGCCGTATCTGGTACGGAAGCCTCTCCTCGTTTCCGGTAACTTGGTCATCGCTCCGACCTAGGGAGTATCCCGTGGCTGAATCGAGCTACCTCAAGCCGCCGCCGGGCGTCCAGACGGCCGCGACGGGCGGAATGGCCGTCCATGCGCAAGCGGCGCCGAACCCTGCCCCCGCCCCGGCAACTCCCGACCCACGGGTGACGAAGGTCATCGTCGCCGTGCACGGCGTCGGCGATCAATACAGCTTCGCGACCCTCCAATCCGTGGTCAACCAGTTCTGCGCGTTCTATCAAGAGCCTGCCGCCATGCCGCTCGGCAGCTTTCACACCGGCCAGGCGGCCTTCTCGATTCACCCGCCCTATCCGCAGGACCCGTTCGAGCGCCTCGCCTTCTCCGAGGTGTACTGGGCCAGGATTCCTCGGGCCGTCGTGGACGACAAGCACACGATGGAGGAATCGAAGAAGTGGGCCGGTACGATCGTCGAGCGCCTCCGGATGCGCTGGAAGGCAACCGGCTCGAAGGGGGGCGCTCGAGACGCCGACTTCGATACGATCAAGCTCGTGCTCGCGGAGATGATCCAGACGCTCGCGGTGCTCGAGCGGCTCTGCTATCTCGCCGATCGGGCCGGAGTGTTCACCTTCGATTTGAGAAAGCTGCTGGACGACTACCTCGGCGACGTGCAGATCGTCGCCGAGTTCGGAACCGAGCGGAACAAAATCTTGGAGGCGTTCAACACCGTGATGACGGGAGTCCAGACGGCGTTTCCGGCCGCGGAGATCTTCGTCATCGCGCATAGCGAGGGCACCGTCGTCTCGCTCCTGGGCATGCTTAACGCGGGCCTGGCGCAGCCGGCACCGGGCTGGCTCGACCGGGTCCGCGGGTTCATGACC
>JBDTOH010000323.1:0-6660 GCA_039933355.1 Gemmatimonadota bacterium
CCGCGCTCGGCCTGGTGGAATCGGCGAGCGCCACGTTCGATCCGCCGTGGCCGGCCGACTGCAAGCAGGTCCCGCGTGCCTGTCTCCAGGCGTCATTGTTCGCGATCCACGGAATCAGCCACGGGCTCGGGCTCGCCGTTCACGATCCGCTCCAGGCGTATTCCGGCGACCACACGTTCAAGGAGGGCGATGCGTTCACGATCGAGCCGGGCGTCTACATCACCCACAAGCTGCTCGACATCCTCCCTGACACGCCGAAGAACCGGGCCTTCATCGCAAAGGCGCGATCGGCGGTGGAACGCTACAAGGATACCGGGGTTCGGATCGAGGACGACTACATCATCGTCGACAACAAGCTGGTGTGGATTACCAGGGCGCCGCGCGAGATCGACGAGATCGAAACGTTGATCAAGCAGCGCGGCTCACCGGTGCCGTAGACCGGCGCTCCGGCGCGGGCTGACTCAACGCACGCTCATCGTCACCACGTTTTCGCTCGTTGTACAAGCCGCATCGACCCTCGTGCATATGGTCGCGAGCGTTTGCTTGATCGTCTGATCGCACACCCACGCGGTGATGGGCCGCTTCGCGAGCGCCGGGTCGGCGAGCACTAGCCGGATGTGATACCGGTCCTCGATCTGGCGCGCGACCTCCGCCAGCGGCGTCGCCTGGAAAACCAGGAGATTGCCGACCCAGGCGACCGCCCCCGTGAGATCGGCGACCTTGGTCGCGGGAACGATCCGGCCGTCGCGGACTCCGCTCCTCTCGCCGGACTTGATCGTCTTCTGTTCGCCCGGCGCCGACAGCTCCACCCGGCCCTCCACCACGACCAGAGAGAGGCCCGTGCTGCGGGCCTGGAGCTCGAACCGTGTGCCTAACGTGGTCACCGTCCCCGCGGCCGTATTGACCCGGAAGGGGTGCCCCGGCATCCGGTTCACCGCGAAGTATCCCCGTCCCTCGAACGACACCGACCGCTCGCCCCGAACGCCCGCCACCCGGAGCCGGCTGTCGGGTCCGAGCTTGACCACCGACCCGTCACCGAGTCCGACGGTCGCATCGTCGCCCGGCCCGGTGACGAAGTCGCCTGCACCTAACGCGAAGTCTACCGGCTGGTGCTGCCCGATCAGGACCCCAACCGTGACCGTGACAATCGCAGCCGCCACTCCCGCGACGAGCCACGGCCGGACCGTGCGGATCGACCGGAGCCGAGACCGCTGCCCGGCGAGACGGATCAGCTCGAAGGCGCTGGGCCGGGTGACGCGCCGCTGTCTCGACTCGCTGCCTGCTACGAGCGCGAGAACGGCAGCGAGCTCCCGGAGGTGGTCGATGCGCTCGGGAGCCGAATCCCGCCACCGCACCACCGCACCCCGCTCGGCGGCCGTGACATCGCCGAGGATGAACCGGAAGAGCAATTCTTCGTTCATAGGCCGGCGTTTCGGGCTGGGTCGACGAAGGCGTGCCGCCGGGAACTACCGGCTATTCCCACGAATACAACGCTCAAAATCCGGGATCGGCCTATCCGGATCCGTCCAGCATGTCGTTGAGATGGGGACGGAGCAGCTCGCGCAGCTGCGCGAGAGCGGCGGCAATCTGGTTCTTGATGGTGGCGGGCGAGACGTCCATGATCCCGCCGATCTCTCGATACGAAAGCCGGTGCAAGTAGGCCAGCACGAAAGCCTTCCGACGCCGCGCGGGCAGCGAGTCGATGGCTCGCACGATTGCCCGGTGAGTCTCCTCGTCCTGCCCCTCTTGCTCCGCGAAGCCGGGCTCGGGGGTCGGGCCCGCGCTCGTGCTCGAGATCCACAGACTCCTCACCCGCCGACGCCGGATCTCGTCGATTGCGAGGTTGTGGACGACCCGGTAGAGGAACCCCCGGATGGAGCCCGATCCGAGCTTGGCTCTCCGCTCCCATGCCCGGAGAAAGGCTTCTTGCGTTAGGTCCTGCGCGATGTCGCGGTCCTTCAAGAGCCGCGTGGCGTAGCGATGCAGCGGCACCCAATATGCCGCCATGAGCGATTCGAGAGCGGCGGGGTCACCGGCGGCGAGTCCAGCAATCAAGATCGGATCGTCCCCGACCGGCGACGGTTCCTTCCAAATGATCGGCTCGGCCCTGACAGTGGGGCTGCTGAGTTGATGCAATCGACAATCCGCGGCGAGTATTCCAACTAAATACGTACGTAAGTCTCCGAAGCGCAACCGATTCGGCGAACACGGGCAGGAACAAATTTCGATGAGAACGACCGGGTCGTGGCGGGTAACCGGATTGTCGCGGTGACGTTGCCGGTCGCGAGCAGGTAGTAGGGGTTAGGGGGTCGGGCTTAGGGCGTAAGGCAAATGGGAATGACGAGCGAAACCGCCGTCGTAATCCCTAAGCCCTAGGCCTTATCCCACGCAACGCTTCGATCGCGGAGTGCATCGAACACAATGACCCCGTCTGGTTACCCCGAAGAACCCCTTGCCCTGGTGACCTCCTATGCGACGCGCGCTCCTTCCCACCTTGGTGCTCCTGAGCTTTGCATTGGCGCCCCTTGCGGCCCAGCGACGAACCTTCGAGCGGATCCGCCACTACTTCGACGGCAGCGACGCGCTGGAAATCGGGCTCGTCGGCGGCCCTAACCGCAACACGGTGACCGGTGCCGGCCCCGTCGACCCAAAGATTCGCGGCCTCCTCGGCGGGTATCTCAGCGTGCCGATTGCCGGAGGGCTACGGCTCCGCCCGGAGGTGCTCGTCTCCGGCAAATTGGTGGGATTTCCCAACGAGATCCTCGTTCCGCCGTGCCTTCCGCCCGGCGGGTGCCTCCCCATCTCGGGACAGGAGACGGCATCATTCACTTGGCTCGAGGCCCCGATTCTGTTGGAGACCCGGTTTCATCGGGCGCTTGGCGGGTGGGGCACTCCCCGGATCTACGGTGGCCCGTTCGTCGCCGTTCGACTCGCGTGCTCGTTCTCGACGCCGGCCAGCGCTCAGCCCGCTCCACTGAACGGGACGGTTCCCCAACTCGTCCAGTCATGCAACGCCGCGGACGGGTCGAGCACGCGATACAACAACGGCGACGCCGGCTTTGTCATCGGCGGGGCCATTTCGACCGGGGGCATCGGCCTCGGCTTCCGCTGGACGCGGAGCCTCGTTCCGATCGCGCCTGATCAATCGGTGCTGACCGGGAGCAGACTGATCGGCGCGAAGAACTCGACGCTTGCGGTGACGTTGGAGATCGGGACCAGGTTGCGGTAGCACGATCGCAACTCGGAAGTCGGGCAATCGGGAGCCGGCCAGTTCCCGACTTCCGATTTCCCACTTCCGGTTTCCATTTCTATTTCGGCGGCCGCCGAGCCTTCATGGGGAACGGCGGCGGCGGCGCCGGGCGCACCGGGTTCTGCTCCACCAGTTTGAGGGCTTCGGCGACGGCGCGCTCGAGCTGCGGGTCGTGCCCCGACCCGGCCGTCTTGGCGTCGAGGAGGACTTCGATGTCGGGTGGAACGCCGACACCCTCCGCCGTCCATTGGCCGTCAAGGCTGTACACGGCACCGCACGGCGAGGTGATCGCGCCGCCGTCCACCAGCGGATAGGGGACGCAAGCGGCGACCAGCCCGCCCCAGGTTCTCGTTCCGATCAGCGGACCGACCTTGAGCTCCCGAAACGCCCACGGGAAGAAGTCTCCGCCGGAGCCCGCCAGCTCGTTGATGAGGAGCACCTTGGGGCCTAATACGCCCGCCATGGGGAGCCGGAACGGCTTGCCGCCCGGCGCGTCGTTGGTGACGCCGCCGATCAGGCGCCGGCTCATGTAGTCCACCATATAGTCGTCGAGCAGGCCGCCCCCGTTGAACCGCTCGTCGATCACCGCGCCGGCCCGGTCCTGCTGCGAGAAGAAGTACCGGTTGAACGAGGCGTAGCCCTGGCCTCCCGTATTAGGCACCCAGACGTAGGCGAGCCGGCCCTTCGACAGCGAGTCCACCAGCCGGCGGTTGGCCTCGACCCAGGCCCGCGCCCGGAGGCCGGCCTCGTTCCGGATCGGGACCACCGTGACCAGCCACGATCCGTCGAGCGCGGGCCGGTCGTTGAGGCGGAGCACCGTCTGACGGTCCGCGGTTCCCTCCAGTCGGCTCCACGGATCGTCCGATGCCAGAAGCCCGACGCCGTTCACCTCGAGCAGATAATTTCCCGCCGCGGCCTTGAGACCCGGCGCGTCGAGCGGAGCCCTGAGGTCCGGATTCCAGCTCTCGCCGGTGAGGATCCGGGCGATCCGCCAGCGGTCGCCGTCGGCTTTGAGATCCGCGCCTAACAGTCCGACCCGGCTGGAATCGACCGGAGGCATGTCGCCCCCGAACACGAAGCTGTGGCCGACCGACAGCTCGCCGCCGAGCTGGTCGAGCAGGTAGTTGAGGTCGTCCCGATGGCGAACGAACGGGACCAGCGGCCGGTACCGCGCCCGGACCGCCGTCCAATCGGCGCCGTGCGTGTTGGGATCGTAGAAGAAGTCCCGTTCGATCCGCCACGCCTCGTCGAAGATCTGCGCCCACTCCGCCGCGGGGTCGAGCCTGGCCTGGAGGGCGACCGTCAGGTGCCCGTCGCCCGGTTTAGGGGGAGCGTCGGTGCCGACCACGGTCCATTGTTTCATCGCCTGCGAGAGCAGCTTCTTGCCGTCGGCGGAGACGACAAACCGTTGCACGCCGGTGAGAAAGACCTCCTTCTTCCGCTTCGCGGCGTCGTACCGATGGACCGTCTCGCCGGGCTGATCGTCCGACCGCTCGCCAATGAACAACACCCCCGATGCGCCGGTCGCGAGCTGGGTGTAATTGCGCACCGGCATCTCGATCGGGAGAATCCGCCGTTCGAGGCCGGGGAGATCGATCCGCACGTCGACCGAATCCGGCTTCGCCGGGCCTGCGCCCGGAGCGGCCGCAGGCTTGGCGGGCGTCCCGGTCTCTTCGTCGCTCTGGGGTGCGAACGGAGTCGAGTCGGTCGCCCGAAGCAGCGCGAGATACACCCCTCGCGTCACTCGGCGATCCAATCCGCTGATGTTCGCGAAGCCGCTCGCGAGGCCGAGGTCGGTGCTCGCAAGGAAGTAGAGCCAGCGGCCGTTCCGGTCCCAGACCGGGCTCACAGCGTCGGCGAGAGCGTCCGTTACGGTGCGGCTCTTTCCGTCGGCGAGGGACCAGACGACGATCCGGCGGAACGAATTCTCGAACAGCTTGGAGTAGGCGAGCCAGCGTGAGTCGGGAGACCACACCGGAGCGATCGCGGCGTGGTTCCAGATGGCGCCGTCGGTATCGGCCGTCGTTAGGCGGCCGGTGGCCACTTCGAGCACCCGGATCCGGCCGTGGTCGTCCACGAACGCGATTCGTGATCCGTCCGGCGCCCACGCGGCGGTGAACCCGAACTTGGCGTCGCCGATCGAGATCTCGCGCGGCGGCGCGAGCCCGTCCTGGGGGCCGATCAGGAGCCGGTAGCCCGCCCCCGAATCGGAGAACCAGGCGACCTGCTTACCGTCCGGCGACCAGACCGGAGTTCGGTCTGCCGCCCCGGGGCTTCGGGTGAGATTGCGGCCGTCACCTTTCTCGACCGGCACGGTGAAGATCTCGCCCCGCGCCTCGAACAGCGCCCGTTTCCCCGTCGGCGAGAGCGCCGCGCTGGAGATCGAGCCGGCCAGGTCGGTCCACTTGGGGCTCGCCCACGGGAAGTCGCCATGGACCGTGATGTCGAGCTTCCGGGCCGTTCCCGTCTTGGGATCGAGCAGGTGAACGAAGCCGTCCTGCTCGAGCGCCAGCATGCCGCCTCCGCCCGAGAGCGACTTGACGTCGGCGTCCTTGAAGTGGGTCACCTGCCGTACGGCCCGACTGTCGACGTCGTAGGCCCAGACGTTGGTCGCGTAGTCCCGGTCCGAGAGGAAGTAGATCGTCGAGCCGAGCCAGACCGGCTGGGTGTCGCCGGTGTGGTCGTTAGGCAGCCTGATCTCGTCGAGGCCGGCGAGGTCGAGGATCGTGAGCGGGGTGTTCTGACCGCCGCGGTAGTTCCGGAATTCGATGTCCCACCGGGAGACCCGGTCGTAGACGAGGCGGCGCCCGTCCGGCGCGTAGCTCCCCCGGATCGCCATCGGTGCACCGAGCAGCCGGGGAGTCCCGCCGCCGACGGGGATGGTCCAGAGCCGGAAGAACGGCGTCGGCGCGGTCTCCCGCTCGGACGCGAAGAGAACCTCCTTGCCGTCGGGCGACCATCCCCGAGCCTCGTCCGCGCCCGGATGCCAGGTCAGCCGGCGCGGATCGCCGCCCTCTACCGACATCACGTAGACGTCGGGATTCCCGCTCCGGTTCGACGTGAACGCAAGCCAGCGGCCGTCGGGCGAGAGGAACGGGTCCCGTTCCACGGCGGGTGTCGCCGTGAGCCGCCGAGCCTCCCCACCGTCCTTGCTCGCGATCCAAAGGTCGCCGCCATACGAAAACGCGACCTGAGTCGCGCTGATGCTCGGCTGCCTCAGGAGGCGCGTGCTCTGCGCCGCCGCAGCCGCCGCCCAGACGGCACACGAGACTATGACGAACGGAACTACCGAACGGAATCGGCTCCGAGCCATGACACCTCCAACGGTATAACAGCGAGTGCTCAGGCTGAATATACCGTTGAAGGAGGACGGCAAGTGAGGCGGCACCGGCAACCTCCGTGCGTGCTGC
>JBDTOH010000324.1:0-6654 GCA_039933355.1 Gemmatimonadota bacterium
GGCGAGCTCCGGACCCGGATCTACTGCCACTTGCAATACTCCTACCTCGATGCGATGATCGCGGCCGGAATCCGCACGGGCCTCGGCGACGAATGGGTCCGGGTCGGCGCGGTCAAGTGCCTCGCGGACGGCTCGATCTCCGAGCGCACGGCGCGGCTCGCCGAGCCCTACGTCGGGCGGCCTAACGACTTCGGCATCCTGGTCAACGACGCCGAGGCGCTGTGGCCGGTGTACGAGAAGGCGCACCGGGCCGGATGGCAGATCGGCACCCACGCCAACGGCGACGTCGCGATCGACCTCGTGGCGGGACTGTATGAGCGGCTCCAGCGCGAAATCCCGCGTCGCGACCCCCGCTTCCGGTTCGAGCATTGCACGGTGCTCACGCCCGACCTCATTCGGCGGATCAAAGCACTTGGCGCGATTCCGACGCCGTTCTCCAGCTACGTGTACTTCCACGGCGAGAAGATGGCGGAGTACGGCGCCGCGCGGACGGAGCGAATGTTTCCGATGCGCTGGTTCCTCGACGCCGGGATCCCGGCGGCCATGGGGAGCGACTACCCGCCGGGACCGTTCGAGCCGATGATGGCCCTCACATCGATGCTCACCCGGACAGACATTCGGGGCACCAAGTGGGGCCCGAGCCAGCGGATCAGCTTCGACGAAGCGATGCGGGTCCTCACCGTCAACGGCGCCTACGCCTCGTATGAAGAGCGGCTGAAGGGCTCACTCACGCCCGGCAAGGTGGCGATCCTGGTCGTGCTCGCGCGGGACCCGCGCACCGTGCCGGCGATCGAGATCGTGAACGTCGGCATCGAGCGGACGATGGCCGCCGGACGGTGGGTCTATGAGTCATAGGACTTAGCGAAGGGTTTCGTGTCCTTTCTCGAAGCCATTCGGCTCGCGTTCCAGTCCATCAATTCTCAGCGATTGAAGAGCTTCTTTTCGCTGTTGGGAGTGCTGATCGGGGTCACGTTCCTGATTGCGGTGGTCTCGATCGTCGAAGGCATGAACGTCTTCATGGAACAGAAGTTCGCCACCGCGTTCGTCGGGGTGAACACGCTCCAGGTCAAGCGGCGTCCCAACGAGTCGTGGACCCAGACGCCCGAGCAGAAACGGGAATGGAACCGGCGGCCTCCGCTCCGCGAGGCGGAGGCCCGCTCGCTCGAAGCCGGCGTGGCGGTCTCGGCCCGGTTTTCCCGAGTCTGCAGCGGAAGCCTAACGATCAGCTGGCGGGGGCGCCTGGCCCGCGGCGTCGACGTCGTCGGCGCGGATGAGACCTACTTCCCGATGAAGAAGTACGAGATCGCCGCCGGTCGCCCGTTCGGACCACCGGAGGTGCGGGTCGGCATGCCGGTGGTGGTCCTGGGTGCTCTGGTCGCGTCGAAGCTCCTCGAGGGCGTCGACCCGATCGGCCAAGAGGTCGGGATCGGCGGGCTCCCGTACCGAGTCGTCGGGGTCCTCGCGGCCCAGGGCGAGCTGTTCGGACAGCCGCTCGACAAGCTGGCCGTCATCCCCTACGGCTCGCCGGCCCGGCGGTGGCTCTGTGAGGGGAAGAATCTGGACTGGCTGAGCATCCAGGTTCCGGACGGCTCGCAGCTCACGCTCGCGGCTTCGGAAGTCGAGGGCGTTCTCCGCCGGGTTCGCGGCCTCAAGCCCAACGAGCCGAGCAACTTTACGATCGAGACCTCCGAAGGCGCCCTCGACACGTGGAGCAAAATCTCCGCGGTGTTGATCGTGGCGCTACCCGGGCTGGTGGCCATCTCGCTGGTGGTCGGCGGTATCGTGATCATGAACATCATGCTGATGGCGGTGAGCGAGCGGACCCGGGAGATCGGGATCCGAAAGGCGTTAGGCGCTCGTCGGCGGGACATTCTCGCCCAGTTCCTGATCGAAGCCGCGACGCTGTCGGTGACGGGCGCGCTCTTGGGAATCGGGCTCGGGATTGGCTTGGCGTTCCTGCTCCGCTCGCTCACGCCACTGCCGGCGTCCGTCGCGCCATGGTCGGTGGGGGTGGGAGTGACGCTCGGGATCGTGGTGGGAGTCGTGGCGGGCTTCTATCCGGCGAGCCGCGCGTCGCTTCTCGACCCGATCACGGCGCTCCGCGCCGAATGAACCTCTCCGGCGGGGCAGCCCTTGGGCACCGGCTCTATGAGGGCGTCGCGATGGCGTTCGAGTCGGTCCGGGCCAATCGGCTCCGCGCCGGACTGACGATCCTCGGCGTGGCGATCGGCGCAATGGTGGTGATCGCGATGGCCGCCACCTTGACCGGTATCCATCGGACCGTGACGGGTATCATCGAGCGGACCGGACCCAAGACCTTGTTCGTGGTGCGGTTCTTCCGTGAGGGCCTCGCGGTCGACGACGGCGAGGTGGACCGCAGCAATTTCTGGGAGCGGTTCCCCAAGCTGACCGTCTCGGAAGCAAATCAGTTGCGACACCTGCCGGCGATCGAGGACGTGACGGTCCGAGAAGTGGCCGCCGCCTCGGTGAGCTACGGAAACGAGCACGTCTCCCAGATCGCCGTGGGCGGGCTCAACCCGAGCTGGATCAAGGTCCTCGGCGGAGAGATGCGGTCGGGCCGGAATTGGACCGCGGTCGAGGAGGCCTCCGGCGCCCATGTGGTCGTGATCAACCCCAAGCTGGCGCAGCTGCTCTTCAACGGGCTCGAGCCGGTCGACCGCCGGATTCGGGTCGAGGGGCAACCGTTTACCGTGGTCGGAGTCTACACCGATCCCTCGTCGATGCTGGGCACGGCGGGGCCGCCGGCGTTATGGATGCCCCATACGGTGTTCGTGAAGGTCGTCGACTACTTCAAGGGCTGGCTCACGATCATCGTCATCCCAACGGCCACCGCGAGCGTGGCCGAGGCACAGGAAGAGATTATCGCGTCGATGCGGGCCAGCCGCCGGCTCCGGCCTTCCGAGCCGAACACGTTCTCGATCCTGACCGGCAACACGCTTCTCAAGACGTTCGATCAGGTGACCGCCGGCTTCTTTCTCATCATGCTGGCCCTGTCGAGTGTCGGACTGCTGGTTGGCGGAGTCGGCGTGGTGGCGATCATGATGATCTCCGTTACCGAACGGACTCGAGAGATCGGGGTCCGAAAGGCCCTCGGCGCCACGCGGCGGGAGGTCCTGTTTCAGTTCCTCGTGGAGGCGGCGACGCTGACGCTGCTCGGCGGAGCGGTGGGACTCCTCTGGGGAACCGCCATCGCGTGGCTGGTTCGCCGGTTCACGCCGATTCCGGCTGAGGTCCCCTTGTGGTCGGTGGCCGTGGCGCTGGTCGCATCAGTGGTGACCGGGATCTTCTTCGGCCTCTATCCCGCCAATAGAGCAGCGCGGCTCGATCCGGTCGAGGCGTTGAGGCATGAGTAGGGAGAGGGGACAGGGACAGGGACAGGGACAGGAGACGTTGGGAGGGGCTTGTTGGGGTCAACCCGTATGGCTGAGCACCGGGGAGGCCGATTGGCCGGAACCCTCTCAGACCCGGAGCATCGCGGGGAAACGGGCACCTCGCGGGAGAAGCCTGAGCCCGAGGCAATGGATCGCCCGTCTCCGGGTTAGGACGGACCAATCGCGGCCCGTCCGCGGATCCTTTCAGCGATGACGCAGCCGGAACATCCTCAGACCGCAAGGACCGGTTCGTACGCGGCGCGCTTGGGCTCGACGTCGAGCTGGCCCGTCAGCACGAGAACGAGCGCCGCGAGCGCCAGCCCATAGGCTTGCTGGTTGAACGTCGCGCCGGCGATGTCCATGGCGTGGTTGGCCATGACGTGGGCGAGAATCGTGATCAGAACGCTGCCGTTCGATCGGATGAACAGCCAGCACACGACCACCGACAACGAGATAGCGCCCAGCATGAAGACCGGAATCGAGAGCTGGCTCTGACTCAGGCTCGAGACGTAGAACGCCGGGAGATGCCAGGCGCCCCAGATCGCGCCGAGGAGCAGGCTCGCGGAGAGCGGCCTGCGTTTGCTCAGCATTCGCGGGAGCGCGAAGCCCCGCCACCCGAGCTCCTCGCCTAACGGGCCCGGGTCGAAGACGAGGGCATGCAACAAGATGCCCGCGCCGGCGCCGAACCGCGTGGCAAGCGACGTTCCGCCCACCAGCGCGCCGACCCCTGCGCCGGCGATGTTGAGGAGCAGGAATCCTCCGACGACGACGAGATACCAGACCGGGTTGCACCGGCGCGGATCGAGCCGGCTGAACAGCGCCTTGAGCCCCGCCATCCCCTCGAACGCCGCCGTGAGCACGATCGACACGATCGTCGGAGTGTAGACGCCGAAGTAGAAGAGCGGGCTCGACGAATCGAACGCCCCGAAGTGCCGGGTGAACCACGCGGGAGCGAACAGAAGCGGCGTCGCCACCGCCCACGTGATGGCGAACACCAGGACGAAGAACGAGAGCAGCGGGCGTGAGCGCATGCGGTGCGTTGTCCAGAGATAGGAGACGTCAGGGCCTACTAGCGGCCTCGACCAGCTCGATGATCCGGCGCACCAGCGCTGCCCCGTCCACGGCCGGGTCCGGCGAGCGGTTCACCGTGATCGCCACCGTGATGTCGGCGGTGGGACAGGAGACGGCCACCGAACCCCAGTATCCTCCGTGACCCCAACAGGTGAGCGTGCCGAGGTGCCGCCGCCCGATCCCCATGGCATAGCCCCGCGTCGAATCGGCGACGAGACTCTGCCGGGAGACGAGAAGCATCGTGTCGAGCGTGGCGCGGTCGCGAAGGACCTCGCCTTGGAGCAGCGCGCGATAGAATCGGGCCAGCTCGCCGATGGTGGAGACGATCCCGCCGCCACCGTAGAGATCGAACGAGGGGTCAAACCCGAAAATGTCCGTCGAGTCCGCGTATTGATGGGCCCGCGCGCCACTCCCCGGGGGCACCGAGTCGAGGCTCTCGAAGTAAGTGTGAGCCAGGCCGAGCCGGTCGAAACCAAGGAGCTCTCGCACTCCCGTGCCTAACGGGGAGCCGGTGAGCCGCTCGATGATCTCACCCAGCAGAATGTAGCCGGTGTCGGAGTAGTGATAGACTGCGCCGGGCCTGCCGTAGGGCTTCCCGTGCTGCACGGCAAATTGCAGCTGCTCGGTCCTGGTCCACCGGTGCCCGGGCTCGCCGAACTCGGTCTCTGCGAAGGTCGGATCGGTGGCGTAGTCGTAGAGCCCGCTCACGTGCTGGAGGAGATCGTGGACGGTGATCTCATGGGGATCGTAACCGCCGGCCCGGAGCGATGCCGTTGTGTTAGGTGCGAGATGCCGAGCGATCGGGTCGGTCAGCCGGAGCTTCCCCTCCTCGGCGAGCCGGAGCACGGCCGCGGCGACGTAGGTCTTGGTGTTGCTCGCGATCCGGAACATGTGATCGGCGGTGAGCTTCTCGCCGGTCGCGCGGTCGAAGACTCCGGCGGCGGCGCTCCACGCCAGTCTCAGCTTGGGCGCCTCGACGTGCACGATCAAACCGGGAATCGACGGCGTCTGCGCGACTGTGCTGTCCACGAGATGCTGCAACCGGTTCGCAAGGGCAGCGTCCGGCGGCGCAGCGCGCTGCGTAGCATCGCCGGCGGCGCGGCAGCCCAGGGCCGCCAGCAGCAGGTACAGAAGCGCCCGAACGCGCTCCGCCCTGATTCGCGTCTTCCGTCCTCTTTCGTCGTTGATCATTCGTTCCGCGCCCGCGGCCAATAGCCGAGCCGGGAGACCAGGTAGCTCCGGAAGAGAGCCTTGACCCGCTTCGGGCCATAACGCTTCGGCTGAACTACACGCCCGATGCCGAGGCCGTCGATCACGGCCGCGAGGAGATCCGCTTCGAGCCCGAGATCGCACCCGCGCGGGATGTCGCCGTTGTCCTGGAGCCGTCCCAGCTCGCCGATCAGCAGGACCCGGAGCGCCGCCTGCCGCTCGGCCTCTTCGACCAGCATCTCGGGCCGGCCGATCGCGTGGCCGAGAAAAGCTACCCAGACCTCCCAGCCCAGCTCCCGACGCGGGGCGACGGGCAGGCCGCCGAGAAGGGCCTGCTCGAGCCATTCGAGGCCGGTGGCGGCGCCACCCCGCGCGAACATTTGGCTCCGGTACGCGGCGAACACCTCGTGGCAGGCGAACCGGATCAGCTCGTCGCGGGTTCGGAAGTAGTGGGTGACGACGGAGGCGGTCGAGCCCAGCTCGTCGGCGATGTCGCGAATGCCGGTCCGATCGAGCCCTTTGCGCCGGATCACGTCCCAGGTGGCGCGGGCAACAGCCCGCCGGCGTTCTTCGTGGTCAATCCGGGTCGCGACAGGCATGAGATAATGTTACGGCTGTAACATTGCAGATGCAATAACTCAGGGCTTAGAGACCGGAATGGAGCAGGAGCGGGACGGAAGGTCCCTACTCCCCAACACCTAAGCCCTAGTGGACTGTTGTCATGAGTTCTAAAGTGCTCCGATCCGTCTGGTCGGGTCGGCATAGGACCAGCGAAACGGCGTGGCGGTTCGGTTGTACTGCCGGATGTAGCGCCGGAGCTTCCGCGCCAAGTCAGGGACCGAGGTAAAGATGCCGCGCGCGATGACGTCACGCTCAATCTTGGCAAACCAGAGCTCTACTTGATTGAGCCACGAGCTGTACGTCGGGGTGTAGTGCATCGTGACGCGGGGATGCCCCGCCAGGAACGCCTGGACCTGGGGCG
>JBDTOH010000325.1:0-6642 GCA_039933355.1 Gemmatimonadota bacterium
CTCACGCGGGCGATGGTGCCCGACAACGGGGCGGAGGATTGGATGGTGCTCATGGACATCTCGCCCGGGGTACGCGCGATCGAAAGCTGCACGCAGTCCGGCGGCCAGAATCACTTCGTCGACCCGGCCGGACGGGGGAATCCCCATCTCGGCGATCAGTACGACCTCCATCTCAATTTCCGGATGAAGCCGCTCGACCTCGACCCCCGTCGGCTACGCGAGGGGGTGCGGCGCGGAGTCTTCACCCGGGAAACCGTGATCTACACGCTCCGCTGATCCAGGCGCGCGTCAGTTCGGGAGGTGCCGCTCGCTTGGTCGGCGGCTCAGCCACGAAGCTGCCGCTTGAGCCGCTGGTAGCCGACCCAACACCCGATGCCGGTCAACAGACACCCGCCGAACGGGAGCGGATAGTCTGTCATCATCAGGTGCACGTTCTCGACCCGCCCCTGGCCCAGCGAAACCGCCACGCTCAGCCCGATGGCGGTGAAAGCAAGGCCTAAACCGAACAGCCAGCGCAGCCGAGCGAGCAGCGCTCGCGTCCGGCGCACCGACTGGAGCTCGAGATCGGGCACCGCGGGAACCCCGGCGGCCTCGAAGGGAAATGAATCGGCCGCGGCCGCTTGCACACCCGCCGCGAGCACTACGTCGGTTTGCAAGTAGCCTTCGACGACGTCTCGGGTCTCGGGACTGAGCTCGCCTGCCAGGTAGAGCGGAAGCAGGTCGACTATGACGTGACGCGGTACCGTGATCATCGCCTGAGCCTCAACGAATGTTTGCGAGCGTCAAACGCGCTCGGTGGACTTTTACCTTCGCCGACGAGACCGAAATCTTCAATCTCATCGCGATCTCCTCGTATGGCAGGACGTCAACGACCCGCAGCAACAGCGCGGCGCGATCGATCGGAGACAGTTGGGTCATTCGCTCCTCCACGGCCGCGACATCGGAGCGCGCCGACGCGAGGGCATAGGGGTCCGGCTGCGGATCGCGCAGGTCATCGTCGAGAGCATCATGACGGCTCTGCTTCTGGCGCGCCCGCAGATGGAGGTTGCGGGCGATGGTGAACAGGTAGGCTTTCGCGGTAACCGCTTCGATCTTCGTGGGCGATACCCAGACCCTGACGAACGTCTCCGACGTGATGTCTTCCGCGTCGCTGCGGTCGTGCGACAGGTACAGCGCAAATCGGAAGACATCGGGCGCGTGCCGGCGATAGAAGTCGCTGAAGTCGGCGATCCGGTCGGTCACGAGGTGCGCATCAGATCCGGAAAACGCCGCCGGCGATGTCGGTCCAAACATGCGCCACCATGCCGGGACGAAGACTTCGGTTCCACAGGGCGAGCAACCCGAACAACCCTCCGATCAGGGTGATCTTGATGCAGGCGCTCAGGCCCTGATATCCGTGAGAGATGCCGAACAAGGCGGCCTGAAGCGCGAGCGCCGCCCATTGGTTCCGGGTGAGCGCCTCGAATTGCCGGTGGAAGTATCCGCGAAAGACGATCTCCTCTGCCACGCCGCCGACCAGGGACACGACGATCCAGAGTACGATCTCCACGGGCCCATGCGGGAGGAGCGGGCTGATCGATCGCACCCCACCTGCCAGAGGCGCCCAGCGATCCCACGCGGCGGAGACACCCGAGAGGACCGCCCATAACGCGATTCCGCGCACGACATCCTTGAGCACGGCCCCCGCGGTCTCCCATCGACCGCCAACCAGGTCGGTGAGCGTGGTGCCCGTTCCTCCGATGCCCCTCCACACGGCGTAGACGAGGATCACCTCCGAAACCACGAGCGAGATGTACAGGGGTAACACGTTATGGACCGCCGTCGCGGCGCTCGCCGGCGCTGCCTGAAACATCGCGCCGCGCGCCGCGATGCCGAGCAGGATCACGGTCAGAAGCAGGGTGTGCCACCAGGCGGCGATGGGTCGCTTGTGCTGACGGTCGGTAGGTGCTGCAGTCCCGGTCATGGTAAGTGCCTCCGTAGAGAGTATTCACGAAGGGCGAAAAGGTTACAAAGTCACCTCGCCTGCTTGGCGGACTCTGTCCGCTCGCGCGCAACCGTTGCTTCCGCGCCGGCCGGGGTCGGTTCTTTCGGGAGACCTAACAGCTCCCGAGCGAAATTGAGCGCGTCGTCGAGATTGCCGAACACTTTCTCGGCGCCGATCTCTTTGAGCACCGGCGAACCGGTCAAAGCGACCATTGGCTGCATGTGGACGTCGGACAGGAGCACCGTAGTGCCGTCCCGCCGGCTGCGATGTGCGACTTCTCGGAGCGCGTGCATCCCCGTCGAATCGAGCGCCAGAACATGCCGCATGCGGATGATCAGGACCCGCGGTTTTCCGGCGACGCGTCCCAGCGTGTCCCGGAACGTCTCGGCCGCTCCAAAAAAGAACGGGCCGTTGATCTCGTAGACTTCGACGCCGTTGGGCACCACCCGCCGGCTCGTCCCGTTTGCATCGGCCTCGTCGCCGTTTGGGTCGTCCTCGAGCTCGCGCGTGACGCTGCTTACGTTCGTGACCTCCGCCATCCGGCGAATGAACAGAAACGCGGCGAGTACCATGCCCACCTCGATCGCAACCGTGAGGTCGACGAGCACGGTCAGCGTGAACGTCGTCAGGAGCACGGCAACGTCGCTCTTCGGTGAATGGAGCTCGGCGAGGAACGTCCGCCACTCGCTCATGTGGTAGGCAACGACGACCAGAATGGCGGCGAGCGTCGCCATCGGAATGAGCGACGCCCACCGACCGGCCACGAGCGTGATGACAAGCAGCGTGACCGAGTGCACGATCCCCGCCACTGGTGTGCGGCCTCCGTTCTTCACATTGGTTGCGGTCCGCGCGATCGCGCCGGTGGCCGGAATCCCGCCGAACAGCGGCGTCACGATGTTGGCGACTCCCTGTGCGACCAGCTCCATGTTCGAGCGGTGGCGTCCGCCGATCATGCCGTCGGACACGACGGCGGAGAGCAGGGATTCGACCGCGCCGAGCAACGCGATCGTGAACGCGGGCCCGACCAGCGCCGTGACTTGAGCGAGCGTCAGGTGGGGAATCTGCGGGTGAGGTATGGATGGCGTGATTGCACCAAACCGCGATCCGATTGTCTCGACCGGCAGGCTGAACAGCCGCACGAGCGCCGTAGTCACGATGAGTGCGACGAATGGACCGGGGATCTTGCGGCTGACGCGGGGCCAGAGAAGGATGATGGCGAGCGCCAGCCCCGCCACCCCAACCGCCGCCGGTGTGATGCCGGACGCGTGGGTGTAGGCGGCCCATTTCCCGACAAAGTCGGGTGGGACCGCGCCCATCTCCAAGCCGAAGAAGTCTTTGATCTCGCCCGAGAAGATGATCAGCGCGATGCCGCTCGTGAAGCCGGTGACGATCGGGTGGGGATGAACTTGATCGCCGCTCCGACCTTGGCGAGCCCGAAGATCACCAGCAGCACACCGGGCATCAGCGTTGCGACGGTGAGGCCGTCGATACCGTACTTCTGGACGATGCCGTAGACGATGACGACGAACGCGCCGGTCGGGCCGCCGATCTGCACCCGCGAGCCGCCGAGGGCCGATATGATGAAGCCGGCGACGATCGCGGTCCACAGACCGCGCCCCGGCGGCACGCCGCTCGCGATGGCGAAGGCGATGGCCAGCGGAAGAGCGATAATCCCGACAATGACCCCGGCGACCGCATCGCTCGCGAACTGAGCGCGGTCGTACGTCTTCATGGTGGTGACGAGCTTCGGGACGTGCACCGCTGGGCTCCACTCTACAGAGGGTCTATCAGGCGGCGGACCAAGAAACGCTCGAAGGAGCGGTGTCGGGCAGGAAGCGCACTACGGGGATTCTGCGAGGATAAACTGGCCAAATTACCCTTACCAACTATCCCAGCAGAGCTAACTCGATGCGCCCGGAGGGACTCGAACCCCCAACCCTCAGATCCGAAGTCTGATGCTCTATCCAATTGAGCTACGGACGCGTTCGGCCTTCAATCTCAACCGGAGCAACAGGTTAGTCAATTCGGAGCCCGCGCCCCGACGGGCCTCGGAGCCATTCACATCCAGCGCATGACGACCCTCCGCTCAAATACCGCACGGTCATCCCCTACTCAACCAGCTTGCCGATCGTGGAAACATCCCGCATCAGCGCCGCGATCTCGCCCGGAATCGTGGGGATCGCCTCCTGTTCGAGCCGACCGGGACCGGACCAGACGAGGTTCACCTGGAGCGAGTCGTCGAGCTCCGGGTAATCCGAGCGGTTATGGCAACCGCGTGTCTCCCGCCGCTCGAGCGCCGCCTCGAGCGTCGCGCGCGCCGCAAGCGCCGACGACTTCAAGTCGAACGCGTGCGCGAGGTCCTGAAAACCCGCGAGGTCGCTGTGGACGCCCACGTGCGCGATTCGGGCTTCGATCGCTTCCAGCTCAGCCAGCCCCGCGAGCAGTCCACGCTCGTCACGCACCACGCCGGCATGTTCGGTCATGGTATCCCGAACCGCGCGCTGCAGAGCCCGAACGTTCTCCTCGCCGCCCACGGCGACGAGCTCGTCAATCTCAGCGCGCGCATCGCCCAGCGCGGTCGCGGACCGCTGGTGAGTGGTGAGCCCTGCCGAGTACGCGGCGGCGGCCTCACCGACGATCCGCCCGAACACGAGCAGCTCGATGAGCGAGTTCCCGCCGAGGCGATTCGCACCGTGGAGGCCGCTCGACGCCTCACCGATCGCGTAGAGTCCCTCCACGCCCGTGTTATGGTCCTCCGGGCGCACCCAGACGCCGCCCATCGAGTAGTGCGCGGTTGGTGCGATCTCGATCGGCGTCGTGGTGATGTCGAGCAGCTGCAGGTCCATGAGGGTCCGGAACACCCGCGGTAGGCGTTGCATGATCGTCTCCCGTGGCAGGTGGGAGACATCGAGCAGGACGCCGCCGTTCGGGGTACCGCGCCCCTCCTTGATCTCGGTATAGCACGCCAGGGCGACCCGGTCACGGGTCGACAGCTCCATCCTCTCCGGATCATAGCGCGACATGAACCGCTCGCCGAGGCCGTTGCGGAGGATGCCGCCTTCCCCACGCGCTGCCTCGGATACGAGGGTGCCGGCCGCGTCCTCAGGCTCGATGAGGCCGGACGGGTGAAATTGAACCAGCTCGGGGTCCCGGATCCGGCCACCTGCCTCCACCGCGAGACGGAACGAGTCACCCGTGTTCTCGTCTCGGCGCGAAGACGTGCGACGCCAGATCCGGGTGTGGCCGCCGGTCGCGAGGATCACCGCGTCGGCATGGATGACGTAGCGGGCGCCGCTTTCCAGGTCGAAGCCATACGCGCCGAATATGACATTCCTCTGGACGAGGAGCTTTGTGATGTAGACGGTATCGAGGATCGGGACCCGCAGCTGCGCGGCGCGGTTGACCAGCGTTCGCTGAATTTCGAGACCCGTGTAGTCACCGGCGAACGCGGTCCGTCGGAACGTGTGCGCCCCGAAGAAGCGCTGCGAGATCCGCCCGTCGTCCTCGCGCGCGAACACCATGCCGTAGCGTTCCAGGTCCGCGATACCACGAGCCGCGCCCTCAGTCACGATCCGGACCGTCTCCGGGTTGGCAAGCAGGTAGCTCTCCTTCAGAGTGTCGGCCGCGTGCTGTTGCCAGGTGTCCTCGGGATCGATGGTCGCTAGCGCAGCATTGATTCCGCCTGCCGCGAGGCACGTGTGGGCGTCGGCCTTGGGACGTTTGCCAACAACCAGCACGTCCGTCCCCCGCTCAGCGAGCTCGATCGCAGCGCGCAGGCCGGACCCTCCCGTCCCGATGACGAGGACGGATGTTGCGATCCGTTGTTCCGGATTGTTCATCGTGACGCTCCCTGGGGATCGATCAGCTCGTTCGTCCTGTCCAACACGATCTCTCTATAGTTGTGATAGCCAACCGTAGCACGCCCGTTAGGGGCAACGTATTCGAACGGCGCGCCCGCCGTAAGAGACCGGCTAGAGCGTGGGAGCAATGGGTGAGGTGCGGGAGCAGTTTGGTATCGTCGTCCTTTCTGCTGGCGTTGTGAGCGGTGCCAAGACGGGTCGCGAAGATCTTGGGTGCCGCAAAGCCGCCGCAGCGCAGCTTCTTGCTGGCGTGGCACCGATTTCCACCGTTTCGGACTACCCCATATCAGAGGCGGCCGCCCTCATCCGTTGCCCGCGGAAACGCCTGATTCTAGACTTTCTGTCGTCGACCGCTTCGCGGCCTCACGCTGCTCGCACATCAACCGGAGGATAGATGTCACGACCGATCCAATTCGGGATTGGAATTGCCGCGGCCGGCGTCATCGCCATGGTTCCGGCCGTCCATGCGTTGCAAAACCCCGACCCGTCCACCCGCGCCGACGCCTGGATTCGGGAACAGATGGCGGCGAGGAAGATCCCAGGCATGTCCGTCGCGGTAGTTCAGGACGGAAAAATTATCTTCGAGCGCGCCTACGGACTCGCCAACGTCGAGCTCGATGTGCCCGTCACGACCCGAACGCGGTTCATCATCGCTTCGACGACGAAAGCGTGGGCGGCCACCGCCATCATGATGCTGGTGGAGCAGGGCAAGGTCGGGCTCAATCAGCCGATTGGCGAGCTCCTGCCCGACCTTCCCGCGTCATGGCGCAGCGTGCCGGTCCGGTGCCTGCTCTCCCA
>JBDTOH010000326.1:0-6621 GCA_039933355.1 Gemmatimonadota bacterium
TGGCGCGGTCTATGACATTCATGGAAATCTCCCGGCGCTCGAGGCCGTGCTCCACGGTATTCGCGGAGCGGCCGTCGACCTCATCGTGGTAACGAGCTACCCGCAGGCCGAAGACTTTGCGGCGTGCAGCGTCCTCCAACCCCCTTCCGCGAACGAAACGCTCGCAGTTCCTTCCAACACCGAGATCGGCTCATCCGCGTGGCGCGCGGGCAAACTCCTCGAGGGTCGCGAGGTAGCGGTCGACCGCTTCGTCGCCGTGCTGACCGAGATGAGCCACTACTCGCCCTTGCGAGCTGGGCAGACGCCTCCGGGTGAGCACTTCGAGCAGCGCCCGCGCGGCCGCAGCTCCGGTTCGGGCCGATCACCGCTCATCCTTATGGCGAAAATGGTCGTCGAGTCTGGCCATTCCCGGCCGCGCGGCTGTGGGGTCGAGAACCCCCTCGCCCAGGCTTCGCGCGCCTGATATACTCCCGGTTCCTGCAACGCCAGGTCAATGCGCTACCAGAACTTCGACCTCTGGATCGAGCCTGATGTGGACGGCGGGCTCCGCCTCCGATCGTGCAGCGACTGCCACGGAGAGTATCCGGACACCGCGGCGCTGGATGCGGACGCGGTCCGCCGAACCGAGGTTAGGCTGGCCGACACCAAGGTCGCCCCCGAGACGCTGGTGGACTTCGGCAAGCTGCTCTACGCCGCTACGTTCGCGAGCCGGGGCGGCCAGGTCGAATGGCACTTCGCGCAGTGTCTCGGCGCCACGAGCGACACGGGGGATGGCGTTCGCGTCCGCCTGCGCGTGGCGGTCCCTGCTCTCGCGGTCATCCCGTGGGAGTTCCTCTACTCGGAAAAGCTGCACGGCTTTCTGGGCGTGTCCGTGCGAACCCCCATCGTTCGTTATGTGGAGCTGCCGCGCCCGATCGGTCTGCTCGAGACCACGCCGCCGGTCCGGATGCTGGTGGTGATTCCCGCCGCCGGGGACCTCGCGACCGAGGTGGAGAAGGTCGAGCTCCTGAAGACGCTCGAACCTCTGAAGAACGTCGTCACCACCACGGTGCTCGATGGCGCCGTCGCCCGCGACCGGCTGGCCGCGGCGCTCGCGGCCGAGTCCTTTCAGCTGCTCCACTTCATCGGTCACGGTGATTTCGACGGCGAAGCCGCCGTGCTCGCGCTGAACGGGGAAGACGGGGAACCCGACCTCGTCGATGCCGCGTGGATGACGGCGCTGCTTCGCAATCACCCGAGCATGAAGCTCGTCGTGCTCAACTCCTGTCGCGGCGGCGAGGTGTCACCGATCAAGCCGTTCGTCGGGATGGCGGAGTCGCTGGTGCGCGAAGGAGTGCCGGCCGTCATCGCCATGCAGTACGCGATCCACGACCGGGAAGCGATCACCTTCTCGAGGGTGCTCTACCGCTATCTGTTCGCGAGCGAGGACAAAGGACGGATCGAGGTCGCGCTCACCCACGCCCGAAACGCCCTTTCCGCCGAGTTTCCCCAGTCGAAGGCGCTCGGTCTGCCGGTGCTGTTCACCCACGCGCGCGAAGGTGTGCTCTTCAACGTCGTTTCGGGTGGAACGCTCGCCGGCCTTCCAATCTCGCGCGCCGCCTTGACCGGTGCCGAGGCGCTGCGGGACGAGCAGGCAAACGACGTCGAGGCGTACAAGAGCCCCGGAGTCGGGTCACCTGAGGAGATCACCGCCGCGCGCGGCGCGCTCGAGCGCACCAAGCGCCGGATTCGCCTCCGCAACGTTTCGATCGCTGCCGCCTGCGCGTCCGCGTTGCTTCTCTTCTTCCTGTCGACCTGGCTCGGATTTCCGTATCTCCCGCCCCGGCTCCGCGTGGAGAGCTATGCCGTCTGGCTCACCGACGCGTTCGACCACGATGCACTCTCTGATCGACTCACGACGGTCATCATGGACTCGTCGGAGTACGCCGGTTTCATCCAGCCTCCGCAGTCGCTGCGGACCGCTCACGCCCAGGTGATCAACCGATTGGTGGAGGCTGGTGCCAAGACGATTGCTCTCAACATCCGGCTCGCCGACGCACGACCCGACGACGATTCGCTCGCGGCGGCGTTGCAGCGCGCCAAAGACGCCCAGGTGCCGGTGGTGATCGGGATCGACTCGCTTCGGGGTGGAGCGCCGGCGATCGCGCCGCGGTTCGCGGCGCTCGTCAGATGGGGCCATGCCTGCGTCGGCGACGAACAGCGCCACTCGGCCAAGATGCTTCCACTGGTGATTGCCGGCGCGGCGCCTGGATCTCCACGAATCCACTCGCTGGCATTGGAGTCGTTCGCCGCGTTCACTTCCGCCGGCATCAACGACGCGCTCGATGTGCGCCACGAGATCAGGCTGCTGACGCCGGACAGTGTGATCCGGGTTGCGATATCGGAGACGGTGATTGCAACCGCCGACGATGCGAGGTGCCGGACGATGGCCGCGGGCGATACGCTCGCCGAGCACTTCGTGGAGTACTCACCGCTCGCGGAGCTTCGCGGCAAAGCCCACCGGGTTTCCTATGGCGACGTCCTGCAAGGCCGCGTGCCACTCAGCACGTTCCGAAACCGACTGGTGCTGCTCGCGCTGGAGCAGCACGCGCCGACGTTCGAGGTGCGCCGGGGGCTCGGGTCGATCGAGCAGCGTTATGGTCACGAGCTGCTGACCGACGAGCTCAACCTCCTCCTGAGCGGCAAGACCCTTCGGCCGATGGCGGGTTGGGCCCAGTTTGGGATGATGTTGCTCATGGCCGCGGCCGGGGCTGCCGGAGCGGCCTGGTCTCGGCTCAAGAGCCTCCGGTGGCGATTGCTGTGGTGCGGGGTGGCGGCGATCGCGTATCTTGGCGTGGCCGCGGCGCTCTATTCACGGCAGCATCTCTTGCTCAACACGATGTATCATCTGGCTTCGCTCGTCGTCTCGTTCCTCGCGGTTCTCTTGATTCGCAGGAGGTGGTTCGCGTGAACCCTTCCGATTCTCGGACTCGGCACGGGCTTGTGCGCAGGGCTGCGCGCGCCGCCGCCCTGGCGTCGTTGGTTGCCGCGTGCACGTCCACCACGACCGTGGGTTTTGGGACGCTCGATGGCGCGACGGTGGGTGATGTCGAGAATCTTGCGCCGAATCCCGCGGACCTTCGGATCGTTCGCGACGGCGCCGCGCGCCCCGCCCAGGTCGGTATGGAGATCCAAAAGGGCGACACGATCGCGACATCGCGCACGGCGCGCGCGCTGATCACCTTTCGCGCCGGCTACGAAGTGACGCTGGATACGGCGACCTCCATCGTAGTCGAGAACCCGTCGATCCTCGTCAGGTTCGGGCAGGTCTTTCTCCGGAAGCTCGGGATTGCCCGAGACACATTCCCGGTGAGGACGGGACACGTGAGCATCGTGGATTCGAGCACCAGCTTCATCGTCAAGGTATTGCGGGACGACAGCGCTGTCGTCGTGGTCGACGAGGGGGTCGCGGTGGTGCGCCCGAGGACCGGGACGTGGGTGCCGATCCGTTACCATGCGCTCCAGGGCGGCACGTTTCGCGGGTCGGAGCCTCCGGGGCGGTGGACACCGGTTTCGCGGGAGCAATTCAACCTGAACCTGCGCTGGGTTCGCCGGGTGGATTCCCTGACCCGCGTCGTCATGCCGCGACTCGACTCCCTCTCCGAGGCCGATGCGCGGACCGTGCTCGACCGAGCCGGGTTGAAGGTGGGAGAGGTGCTGTCCAAGGCGACCGGGCGGGCGGCGGCCGGCACTGTGATCGACCAGTCGCCCGCCGCGGGCGAGCGGGTGGCCCGGTACACGCGGGTTACGTTCTCGATCGAGAGCGGATCGACAGCGAGAGTGAGGACTCGGTGATCGGCAGCGACCAGATCCGCCGGAGCTACGTCATCGTTCCTGCCTCGTGGACGGTGGGGAAGGTGCGAGCTTGGCTGAACGGCCGCTTATACTCGCACGTGATCGTCCTGCGGATCGAACCCAGAGAGACGTTCTACTATCTGTACACGGGTGACCAGGCCGGGATCGCCTTTCGGAACCGGGATCCCCGCTTGTCCGTCTTCGATGCCCTCGAACTGCGCGAGTGGAAGCGGAGCGACGTGGTCGATGCCGATGTTGCCGCACTGCCGGTTCCCGAGCGCGCGGTCGTGCTTCGCCGCGGCAACGTGGTCGGCTTCATCGATCCTACGCCGGACGACCAGGGGCCTACGCGAGCGATTGGGCGGAGCGGTTCGGTCGTGCGCGGGAGCGGAACCGGCGGCGAGGTGAGGGGTGGCCCGCGGGCCGTCGCCCGAGAAGGCGGCGGCGAGAGCTTCTCGGTCCCGACGCCGCGGGACGGGGACGCCGTGCATCGGGAGCGGGAGGCGCCGCCGCCGTTCTCGGCCTATCCTCGTCTCGACGCACCGCCTCGCGCCATCCCTAACGATGTCATCGACGTCGTCGTGGGCTTTCGCGCGGACCAGGACTCGACGCTTCCAGGCGCGGCGCCGATCAATATCGCAGCGCCCAGGCAGGGTGCCTCCGTCTTCATCGTTCTGTGGGCCGAGGGCGGCACGATTCAGGGAGCGAACTCCGCAATCATTCCGCTCAGCATGACGGCGGGGCACACCTTCCAGGTAGTCGTCGGCGCCGAGGCCCACGAGATCGTTCTCACGGCGCAGTTCTTCTACGAGCTGTTACCGGTTGGTCTGGCTCGGCGTACGGTCGCGGTCGCCGCGGGAGCGGTCGCTGTGGCGCCGAACCCGTGTCCGATGGAAGCGGTGGAATCGACCAGCGCGGTTGACGCAACCATCACCGTCCGGCTCCGCGACGACGGGTGGGTAGCGTGGTGCCTCGTCGCTCCGTCGCCACCGCTGAAGCTCGCTCCGGAGCCGGTCAAGCTCTCGGACACGCGGGAGTTCGCGGCCCAGCTCGATACCGACCAGCGGAGCTACGACTATGCCGGCCCGTTCGCGCACGGGGCGCTCGAGAGCGCGTCGCAAAGCATCGCCTCGAAAGTCCCGGCCGAGATCTTCGACGGGCTCCGCCGGATCCATGAGACGTTAGGCAGCACGCCGGTCGTTCTCCTCCTGACCGACGAGCCGAACATCCCCTGGGAGCTGGCCCGCTGGCCGGCGCCCCTGCTCGATCCGGCGGCGCCGCCGATCCTGGCCGCCCAGGTCAGCATCGGGAGGTGGTGGATCGACAATGAGATCGTCGCCTGCCCGCCTGCGACGGTGACCGCCCGGAAGCTCACCGCCGTGGCGGCGGGTTACGGCGGCGGCCAGCCGCACCTGCCGAGCGCGCTGGCCGAGCAGGCGGTGCTGGTCCAGAACTACGATGCCGAGGCCCGCGACGCGACGCTGGCGGGGATCGCACCCCTGATTACCTCGCCCAACGTCCCCGGCCACTTCGTCCACTTCGCGGTCCACGGCTACAGCCATCCGAACGCGAACGAACAGGCGCTGGTCCTGGCCGACAACAAGGATCTCCGGCCGGGCGCCCTCGTCGGAGCCTATACCTGCGGAGCAGTTCCGCGCTTCAGCTTCGTATTCCTCAACGCCTGCCAGGTCGCTGCGGCGGGCAGCCGCCTCGGCCAGGCCGCGGGGTTCCCGGGTGCCATCATCCGCGGTGGGGCCTTGGGCTTCGTCGCCCCGCTCTGGCAGGTCGACGACGACGCGGCCCGGACGATCGCCGAGCGTTTCTACGAGGAAGTCTTCGATTCGAGGCGGCCCGTGGGGGAGGTGCTGGTCGCCACGCGAAAATCGTACGATCCGGCCCGGACCACCACGCCGCTGGCGTACATCTTCTACGGCCACCCGCTGCTCCGGATCGACCGCCCGGCAGGCTGAGGCGCCGAGGTGCTGGTGGGGGCGAGACGGCTGGAGGCGGTTCGCGCGTCGTCTCAGTGGCGGATGATCACCGATCGCCGGTCAAAAAAGCGAGTAAATGAAGGGCGCGAGTGCCGATCCCTGGGCAAAGACGAGTAACCCGCCCACCAAGGCCATCAGAAGGATAATTGGAAGCAGCCACATCTTCTTCCGAACCCGCATGTACCGCCAGAACTCCCGGGCGAGGTTGGAACCAGCCATACGAATGAACCCTCCGGACTAGGTGGCTAGAATTGCCGATCGAGTGTGCTGCGCGGAGCTTCGCTGCGGTCGAGCCAGAACCCGGTCGGCCCGGGATGGTGGACCAATGGGCTCTTGGAAAACGTCCGCCGCAACAGTCCGACCGGCATTAGAATCACGTAGTAAACGACGGCCATGAAGACCGGAGTCGTGACCTTCGAGATCATGAACGCCAATCTCATCCACCCGCGGTCCACCGGTCCAAGCAGGGCAGGGATAAGGAGCCCGCTCCCGATCAGCACGATGCCCAGTGAGCCGAGGACCGCAAACGAAGTCGGATGGCCACGCCACCTGGCGATCAGCGAAAGTATTGCGAATGCGGCACCGACGGTGATGCCGAACTTGCGCCCCGCCGCCGCGGTATACGGAGCGCTCAGTCGAGCTGGAACTGGGTGCGCCAATCTGCCGTTTCCTTCCATTCGGGTTGATCGGCCTTATCGAGTAGAAACGTGCCGAGGACCAGATGGTCGATGTGGGTTCGCATGAAGCACACGTACGCGTCCTGCAGCGTGCACACGATCGGTTCTCCGCGGACGTT
>JBDTOH010000327.1:0-6603 GCA_039933355.1 Gemmatimonadota bacterium
GAGAACGTACCCGAATACGTGCCGAAGGGCAAGGCCTTGCCGCTGGCACGCTTATGTTTAGCAGACCGCTTCTAACCTCAAGGCTTCCCATATTCGCCCGACTGCGGAGGGGAGTAGGTGACCGTTTCGGACTCGACGCTCGAACTCCCGGCCCAACAGGTTGAAGAGCTGGTTCGCTCGATCGTGAAAGCGGCTCGCGCGTTCCAGATGTATCTCCCTAACAATCCTGTCTATCAACGCGCCCGGCAGTCCCTTCGCGACGCTCGTGCTCAAAGTGCAGGAGACCGATCTCATCTGGAACGATCAGGTCGTCTACCATCAAGTCGCCAAGACGGAGAGCTTCGCGTGGGGTCTTTATAAGGACGGGCTTCGCTATTTGACACTCCGGCCCGGCGTGGAGGAGGACGAGATTATGTCCTTCCTCGAGATGGTGGTGCGGGCGCGGCTGCTGGCGGCGGATGCGGGCGACGATCTCCTGACGCTCCTCTGGGAGCGCGACTTCCTCTTCATCGACTACCATTTCGCCGAGGTGATCACCGATTCGCTTCAGGTGCTCGACCCGCAGGCGGTGGAGATGGGGATGGGCCCCGATCCGATGCAGCAGGTCGAGACCCATAAGAAAGTCGAGACGGAGGTCGGGAGGCGGGGGCCCGGGACGGTCGATCTCGACGAGTTCGACTCCACCCTCTACTTCCTCGACGAGAACGAGGTCCTCACGCTCCAGCGCCAAGTGGACGAGGAGTACCGCCGCGAAGTCCGGACCGATTCGCTCAACGCGCTGCTCGACACGTTCGAGCTGCAGCCCCAGACGGGCATTCGCGAAGAGGTGATCGGTATCCTCGAGTCGATCTTCCCGAACCTGCTCAACCGGGGCGAGTTCCGGCAAGTTGCGTGGCTCCTGCGCGAGCTCCGTCTCATCGCGGGCCGGGTCTCGATCATCGACTCGGCCGTCAAGGTGAAGCTCGACTCGTTCGAATCGCGCCTCAGCGATCCGGCGATTCTGGCGCAGATCCTTCAGCTCGTGGACGAGTCGGCGGCGCTGCCGGAAGACGAGGACGTGGGTGAGCTGCTCAAGGAGCTGAAAGCGCCGGCGCTCGAGGCCATTCTTTCCTTCTTGCCGCGGGCGAAGACCGCCGCCATCGGCGTGCTCCTCGAGAACGCCGCCATCCGGATCGCGCGGGGGAACACCGACGAGCTGCTCCGGATTCTCCGGAACAAGGAATCGGAAGGGATCACGGGGGCGATCACGCTCACCCGCCGGCTCCAGTTCCAGCCCGCCGTTGCCCTGCTCGGCGACCTCCTGGCTCATCCGGAACCCGGCGTCCGGCTCGCCGTAGTCGAGGCGTTAGGCGGGCTCGGGACGCCGGGCGCGTTCGGGCTGCTCGAGCGGGGGATCGACGACGCCGATCGCGCGGTCCGGCTCGCCGCGGTCGCGATCGTCGCGGCCCGGGGCTTCAAGGGCTCGCTCCGCCGGCTCGAGGCCGCGGTGCAGGGGAAGGGACCCAACGAGCTCGAGCGGGGCGAGAAGCGCCAGTTCTTCGAGGCCTACGCCCTCGTGGCCGGAGTGAGCGCCCTGCCGATCCTCACCGACATCCTGGAGCCCAAGGGGCTCTTCCGCCGTAAGGAATCTCCGGAGACCCGGACCTGCGCCGCCTATGCGGTCGCCAAGATCCGGACGCCCGAGGCGCGGGCCACGCTTGAACGGGCCGCCCAGGACAAGGAGATCCCCGTGCGGAATGCGGCCGCAAGGGCGCTTCGAGAGTGGCCCGAATGACCGACCACGGCCGCGGGGCCCCGCCGGGGCAGGGCAACGAGCACTTCATTCGGCACGCGGGGCGGATGTTCCTCCTGACGTTCCACGCGGCGCTCCGGTCGCTCAAGCTCTATCCGGTCGAGAATGCCACGGTGCAGAAGACGCTCGACGATCTTCAGTCCGCGTCGACCGCGTTTCTCGTGGCCGAAGACGAGATCGAGCTGCGGATGTCCGGCGACTTCCTGTTCATGAACTCGGTCCGGCTCCGCCTCGAGCTCGACAACTTCGCCGCATTCAGCACCGTCTTCTCGCTGCTCAGGGCGTTCGACGTGGGTGTGATCCGCGTCCTCGCGTCAATCGAGCGCCGCGAATGGCTCGGCTTCCTGAGCGTGATGCTCAGCCTCTCGAGCGAAACGGTCGAGGACCGCTACATTGCGCTGCTCGAGCGGATGGCCACGGCCAAGCTCGACAACCTCCAGATCGAGCCGGCGTCGACGGCGCGAGAGGACCTGACCGGGGAGCGGGAGGCCAAAGAGCTGGCGAAGCGAACCTATTCGCAGGGCGTCGCCGTCACCAAGGAAGTGATGAACTCGGTCCGGATGGGCCGGAGCTCGAGCTTGAAGAAGGTCAAGCGGGCCGTCCAGATGGTCGTCGACCAGGTCCTCAACAACGAGACCTCGATCCTCGGGCTCACGACCCTGCGCGACTACGACGAGTACACCTTCATGCACTCGGTGAACGTATGCATCTTCGCCGTTGCGTTAGGCAGGAAGATCGGCTTCTCCAAGCTCCAGCTCTACGATCTCGGCATGACCGCGCTGCTGCACGACATCGGCAAGGCGAAGATCCCGGTCGAGATCATCAACAAGACCACCGGACTGGGCGAAGACGAGTGGCGGACGGTTCAGGCGCACCCGTGGCGCGGGAGTATGACACTGTTCGGGCTTCGGGGTTACGACGAGATTCCGTACCGGTCGATCCTCGTCGCGCACGAGCACCACATGAAGGCCGATCTGAGCGGATATCCTCGCCACATCCGGGTCCGCACCCTCGGGCTCTTCTCTCGGATCGTCGCCGTCGCGGACGGCTTCGACGCCGCCACGACCAGGAGGAGCTATCAAACGGTGCCGATCGAGCCCGACCAGGTGCTCAAGGAGATGTGGGGAAATCCCCGGCGCGGGTACGATCCAATCATCGTCAAGGCGCTGATCAACCTGATCGGGGTGTATCCGATCGGGACCTGCGTCATCCTCGACACACTCGAGGTAGGCATCGTGGCGTCCACAGCCACCAACCGCGACCATCTCAACCGGCCCAACGTGCGGGTCGCGATCGACGCGCAGGGCAGCATGCTCTCCGCGCCGGGGATCACGGTCGACCTTGCCGAGAAAAACGCCGAGGGCCAGTTTCTGCGGTCGATCGTGAAGGTAACCAGCCCCGAGCGCTACGGACTCACCCCTGGTGACTTCTTCGTCTGATTCGAAGGCTTCGATGGTGGTAGAAAAGCCCGGTCTCATCGATCGGTACGCCTCCGCGCTCGCGCTGAGCTTGCCCCTGATCGGCGGCGCCACGCTGGTGCTCGATCATCGCTGGCTCCACCAACCGCTCGTCGCGATCGTGGTGGCGGCCGCGGTCACGCTGCTCCGCGCCGCGCCCATTCGTCTCAGCAAATACTCCTACTTGACTCAGACCGGCGTGCCCGTGCTGGTTGGCGCGCTGGCGGCGCCGCCCTCGATCACGGTGCTGGGCCTCGTCGCCGGTGTCTTCGCTGCCGATGTGCTCGTCCTCCGCAAGCCGCTCCGCGCCGGCGCCGTGAACGCGGGCCGCGAGACGATCGCCTTTGCGGTCGCGTTCGGGTTCTACGCGGCGATGGTGAGATTCAACGGCCAGGCCACCCTTTCGCTCGAGTTTCTGCCCGCGGCGGCGATCCTCGCCGGGGCCTACTTCTTCGTCTCCCGGCCGCTCTTCTACTTCTCCCTCCTCGTCCGCGGCAAGCTTACGACGGCGGACCGGATGTTCCTGCTCCGGTGGGAGGTCGTGTCATACCTGGTGACGTTGGTCGCGGTCTGGGTCGTGGTATGGGCCATCGCGACGCTCTCGCCCGCGGGGTGGCTCCCGGTCGGCGGCCTCATGCTCGGCTTGGGGTTCCTAACCCGGAGCCTTCTGGAAGAGGCCATCGCCGCCGAGGACCTGAACAAGGTCCACACGATGCAGGCGACCATCACCAGCAACCTCAGCCTCAAGCTCTCGTTCGAGCAGATCGAGCAGCTCGCCTACCGGCTGCTCGACTGGGGCGACATGCGGATCTACCGGCTCGAGAACGACCAGGCCACGCTCGCGTATCGGTCGGTGAACGGGCGTCCCAACCGGACCGAGCCCGATCCCGCCGTCGGGATCTTTCGGGATCGGGTGCTCCGAGACGGGAACCTGCTCATCATCGAGAACACGGCGCAGGAGGCGGCGCTCGCGCGGAACCCGGACGTGAACACGATCGTGATTCACCCGCTGCTGTTCGCCGATCAGACGGTCGGGACGCTCGAGCTCGAGCACCACAAGCGGCACTACTATCGGTCCCGTGACCTCTCAGCGATCGCGGCGGTCGCGGGTCAGGTCTCCACCGCAATCCACATCGCCGAGCTGCGCCGGCCGTTGCTGCAGACGGTTGGCCAGATCGGGCGGGAGACCCAGGCGCTCGCCCGAGCCGCGAACTCGCTCCGGAGCTCGGCTACGACGCTCGCGACCGCATCGGACAACATGCGGCGCGAGGCGGCGACCGACGAGGCGTTCGCCCGCACCGGTCTCGAGGCTACGACCGAGCTGTCGCGGCGGGCCGAGTCGGCCGCGGCGGCGGGCGCGCGCGCGGCGGAAGTGAGCTCGGGCGCGGCGCTCGACGCGGCCAAGCACCGGCGCGAGATCGGTGGCGCGATCGAGCGACTCGTCCAGATCCAGAGCTTCGTCGCCGACAGCTCCCGCCAGGTCACGGCGTTAGGTGGAACCACGGCGCGGATCCGCGGCTTCCTCGGCTCGATCCAGGAGCTCGCCGAGCTGACCAACCTGATCGCGCTCAACGCGTCGATCGAGGCCAACCGCGCCGGCGAGGCGGGCCGGGGATTTGCCGTCGTCGCCGAGGAAATCCGCCAGCTCGCGATGCAGAGCGGTCAAGCGAGCGAGGACGCCAACGCGCTCGCCGCGGACATTGCCCGGGAAGTCTCGGCGATCGTGATCCAGATGGAGCGGGGCGAGGCTCTCGTCACCGGCGTAGGGCAGGTCAGCTCCGGCGCGGCCGATGCCCTCGACGCGATTGTCCAGGCCACCGACGAAGCCGGCGAGCACGCCCGCACCATCGCCGACTCCGAGACGATCCAGGAGCAGGCCAGCCGGCGCCTCGCCGAGCAGATCCGCAAGATGGCCGCATCCTCGGTCCGGATGCGGAGCGAGACGGAGTCGCTCGCGAGCCAGGCGGCCGAAGCGACCCGAGGTCAGAGCGAGCTCGAGGCGGCGATCAAGGAGCTCCAGCGGGTGGCGGGCGATCTTCAGCTGATCGCCCGGCACTTCGCGGTCGAAGGGTGAGCGTGGGCACGGTCGCATTCGTGGCGCTGGGCAGCAACCTCGGCGATCGCCACGCCTACCTCGCCCAGGCCCGCGAAGGGCTCGGCCGCCTGCCCGGCACAGCCGTCGTCGGCGCTTCGCAGATCGAGGAGACGGTGCCGTTAGGCAACCGCGACCAGCCTCCGTATCTCAATCAGATGGTGGCGGTGGAAACCAGTCTCACACCTCGTGAGCTGCTCGAGGCGTGCCTCGCGATCGAGCGGGAAGCGGGCCGCGCCCGGTCAACCCGGTGGGCTTCTCGGACGCTCGACCTCGACATCGTCCGCTACGGCGACCTCACCGTGCACGAGCCGGATCTCGTCATCCCGCATCCGGGGCTCGCCGACCGCCCGTTCTGGCAGCGCGAGCTGGCCGAGCTGCTCCCCCACGCGACCGTCAGGCAGGACCCGTGATGGACGAGGTGACCATGATCGCCGAGGTTCGCGGGATCCGGGACGGCTGGCGCCGGGCCGGCCTCGAGGTCGCGCTCGTCCCGACGATGGGGTACCTGCACGAGGGACACCTCCGGCTCGTGGATGAAGCGAAGCGGCGGGCCGACCGGGTGATCGCGTCGATCTTCGTCAATCCGCTCCAATTCCGCCCTGGGGAAGATCTCGATCGCTATCCGCGGGATCTCCCCCGCGACCGCGCCCTGCT
The DNA here is from genome assembly GCA_039933355.1 of Gemmatimonadota bacterium. Taxonomy (GTDB): domain Bacteria; phylum Gemmatimonadota; class Gemmatimonadetes; order Gemmatimonadales; family GWC2-71-9; genus SHZU01. Next base: position 5,999 of record JBDTOH010000327.1, read on the forward strand.
CGAATCGCGGGGCGCCGATCTGCTGTTCGCTCCGGCCACACGTGAGATGTATCCGGCGCCTGCCATGGTGCGGGTCGACCCGGGCGCGCTCGGCACGGTCTACGAGGGCGCGGTGCGGCCCGGCCATTTCGCCGGCGTGCTCACCGTGGTCGGCAAGCTCTTCAACCAGACGGGGCCCGACGTTGCCGTCTTCGGCCAGAAGGACATCCAGCAGGTGACGCTGGTTACCCGGATGGTCCGCGAGCTCGACTGGCCGATCGAGATCGTAGTGGTCCCGACGGTCCGGGAGCCGGACGGCTTGGCGTTGAGCAGCCGGAACGTCTATCTCGGCCCGGAAGACCGGCGCGACGCGGTCGGCCTGTCGGAAGCGTTAGGTGCGGCCCGGTCGGCCTGGCAGGCGGGCGGGCGGCGCCCGGCCGAGCTCGAGACCGCGATGCGGGAACGGCTGGCCGGCCGGCCCCGACTAGCCGTGGACTATATTGCGATCGTCGGCGGCGAGAGCGGCGAGCCGCTCGACGAGGTCGACGAGCGAACGATCGTCGCAGTGGCCGCGCGGGTGGGTCCCACCCGGCTGATCGACAACATCACCCTGGGCCGGGGGCTCT
>JBDTOH010000328.1:0-6582 GCA_039933355.1 Gemmatimonadota bacterium
GTAAGGCGCTCGGCGCGACCCGGCGGGAGATCATGTTCCAGTTCCTGGTCGAGGCGGCGACGCTCACATTGCTGGGTGGCGTCGTCGGCATGGTGCTCGGCGGAGGGATCGCCTGGCTCGTGAACACCTTCTCACCGATCCCGGCCGCGGTGCCGCTCTGGTCGGTCGTGGCGGCTCTGGTCGCGTCGGTGGTCACGGGGATCTTCTTCGGGCTCTACCCGGCGAACAAAGCGTCGAAGCTGGACCCTGTCGAAGCGCTCCGATACGAGTAGGAGGCACCGCTCCGATGCCCGGCTCCCAAACGGCGGCAGGATTGAAGCGATCATCCGGTTGGCGTGTGGCCGCGGCCGGAAGCGCTCTGGTCGCTCTCTACGGCTTGAGCTACCTCGCCCGCGGTGAAGCGGCTTTCCCTCCCGATCTGGCGCCCTCCTTTCAGAGCCGTCCATGGGGCATCTTCGGCCACGCGTTAGGCGGTTCGATCGCGCTGGTGACGGGCGTCCTCCAGGTCAACCGGAGCTCGCTCCGCCGATCGCGCGCGTGGCATCACCGGATCGGCTACGTCTACCTGAGCGCCGTCTTGTTGACGGGCGTCTCGGGACTATATCTCGCCCCATTTGCGTTCGGCGGCTGGATCACCACGGCCGGCTTTGGCTCGCTCGCTTTGTGGCTCCTCGTATCCACCGCGACCGCGTACCGCCGAATCCGGAGCCGCGACTTCGTCGGACACCGGGCGTGGATGCTGCGGAGCTTTGCCGCGATCTTCGCCGCGGTGACTTTGAGGATCGAGCTGCCGCTCTTGGTCGCCGCGTTTGGCGGCAATTTCACCCCTGCATACCGGATCGTGGCGTGGCTCGCGTGGGTACCCAACCTCCTGTGGGCCGAGTGGTGGCTCGCGCGGCGCCCGGGGCCGGAAGTTGTAGCCGAGGTGCTGGAGCTGGCCGGCCCCGGTTAGGCGCTCGGGGGAGCTTGATCGACTACGGCGCGCACAGGCCCGCCCCCGCTGGCTCCGGAAGCTCATCGGTGAGCCGGCCGATTCTCGGACTCAACTCCACAAGCTCGGCTCGGTCGCTGCGACCTGTTCGAACCAGAACCGTGCCGTCGCTGATATTTTCAGGGCGCGGATACCAAAGATTCCCCGATGGAGGCGAAAACGGCCCATGACCCACTGGATGCGCACCCCAATTCAGCTCGGTTTCGCCGGCCTTATGGTCGTGCCCCTCGGCGCAGCCCCGGCGAGACGTCACCAGCGGCCGCCGGTAACGGCGGAGGCGGCTGCGGTCTTCGCCGGCGGTTGCTTCTGGGGAGTCGAAGCCGTATTCAAGCACCTCCGAGGAGTTCGGTCTGCTACTTCCGGGTTCAGCGGCGGCACGGCCGCGGCGCCGTCTTATGAAGGAGTGAGCACCGGCCAGACCGGGCACGCCGAATCGGTCCGGGTCGTCTACGATCCTGCCGAGATCACCTACCGGCAGCTCTTGGAGGTGTTCTTCACGGTCGCACACAATCCGACCCAGCGCGACCGCCAAGGCCCGGACGCCGGGCCTGAGTATCGAGCGATCGTCTTCTACGCCGACGCCCAGCAGCGAGCCGCGGCCGAAGCGTACGTGGCCGAGTTGGAGAGGACGAAGGCGTTCCCGCGGCCGATCGTCACCGAGATCCGGCAGCTCGGGCCGTTCTATCCCGCCGGGGCGTACCATCAGGGCTACGCGGCCCGGCATTCGAACGACTCCTACATCGTCATCAACGACGCGCCGAAAGTGGAGCACCTGCGGCAGCAGTTCCCGTCGCTATACCGCGATCGGGTGGCTGCCTCTCGCTGAGCCGACCGCAGTCGCCTAGCTGCGGCGGGCGCCCGACGGCGTCGCTAACAGTTCGTCCCACCAGTCCCTGCCGATCCCCGCGGTCGCTTTCGCCGCCAACGCGGCACTACTCCTGCATGAGTCCCACAGCAAGTCGATTTTCACCGGTTAATCGTCCTCTGGTAGAGAAAATCAGCGAGCAACTGTCCACCCCGAAAGACAATCGACCCGGCACCCGACGCCAGCAGTGATCGGCTCGGTGATCCAAACGAGGTTCGTATGGCTCCAACTATCTGTCCGACGCCAGGCAGGTCGACCTCCGACCCGGCGACTGAAGTTGTTCGGCTCGATCAAATCCCGCGCAAGCGGCGGGCGCGAACGGAGATCGAGGTATTGGGAAGCGAGCCACAGGAACCGTATCAGACGATCGCATCGATCGAAGCGATCCGATCGTTGCTGCCGTCGCTCGACAAATGGATTCAGCGGGTGGCAGCGGAGGCGGCCCGGATCGGCGGCGATGCAGTGATCCTGGGAGGGGGCCTCGAGCGCCGGGGATTGCTGGCCCGGGTGATCGTGTTCCGGCGCGTTGGGGGTCGGGGGAGTCACCAGTCTTCGCAAGCAACTGCCTGAGCACCTCCGAATTCACCTGCGGAGGTTGGCGCCGCCCTCTTTTGGGCGGCAAGTTGGAAGCATGACCAAGCGAGCGAGCGTCAGCGCCGGACTCCTCTTGTATCGCCCGGGTGAGCGAGGTTTGGAGTTATTTCTGGCTCATCCCGGGGGACCGTTCTGGCAGCACCGCGACGCGGGGGCCTGGACGATTCCGAAAGGTGCCGTCGAGCCCGGAGAGGACCTGCTCGCCGCCGCATGCCGGGAGTTCGAGGAAGAGACCGGCATTGTCCCCACGGCCCCCTTTCATCCGCTCGGCAGCGTGCGGCAGAAGGCGGGGAAAACGATTCATGCCTGGGCCTGGCTGGGTGATGCAGATGCGGAGCGCATCACCAGCAACCTGATCACGAGCGAGTGGCCTCGAGGCTCCGGCCGTTGGCTCACATTTCCGGAAGTCGATCGATGCGCGTGGTTCGACGGCGCGACGGCGCGGGCCATGATCAATCCGGCCCAGGCCGAGCTGATCGATCGGCTGGAGGCGCACCAGTCCGCGGGTCGGTGATTTCGAAGATCGTTGCCGGCGGCCTTGCTCAATCCCGAGCCCGACCGCAATATCTCGGAACGGACCCACCGAACCTGAGATGCAATCATGCCCACTCTGCTGAATCCCACCGATCGGACCGCCATACTCGAACGGCTCCGCCATCTCACGCCGAGCGACCAGCGCAGGTGGGGCACCCTCGCCTGGAAGCACCTCGATCATCACTTGCGGCAGTTCGGCCGATAGTCTCGCTAGTCGGCGTTCTCCAGCGAGACGTCCGCGGAACCGTTCGGATCGTAGCTCACCCGCACCCGCCAAGGCCGGCAGCAGACCTGACAGTCCTCGACATACTCCTGGTTTGGTCCACCGTCCGGATCGAGGGTGATCGAAACGGCTTCGCCACAGAATGGGCAAGTCACATCCGCGGCCATTTGGATCGGTCCGCCCTCGTCGTCGCTTTCTCCCCGCTCGTCCTCGTAATCCTCCTCGTCCGGATCCTCTCTCATCAATCGCCTCCCGGCTGAATTCCCATTTACTTCGCTGCCTAGCGGTGACCCCTTTCGCGCCTGGCGCGAGCACAGACTCCAGGCCGGCGATCGATCGAAAGCCGCTGAGCACGAACAACGTAGCATGCCGCGTGGCGCGGTCCACCCCACCCGGGAGGCCGGGATACTTTCCATGGTCTTGTGCGCTGGAGCGGAGGCCCGATCCATATGACCGAAAAGATCGTGATCGGCGCCCTCCTGCTCGAAGGCATCGTCCCACTCGAGCGCTCAGTCGACCCGGAGCATCACCCGCCTCGACGGCGTCGCGCTCACGCCCGCTGAGATCGATCTGGTGGTGACTCGGCTGATGAGCGCGGCGCGAGTCCCCAAGGTCGCGATCGCGATTGTCGACAAAGGGGAGGTCGCCCTCGTTCGGTGCTACGGATATCGCGACGTCGCCGCCAAGGCGGCGCTCGTCCCGCGAAACCATGCTGTCGCGTTGGTCCGGATCCGCTCGACCTACCAGTTTTCCAACACTGCTTCCGGACAGCACGAGCCGCGATGATATATTCGGCTCTCGTACGGGCTCGGCTCGGGTCTGATGGGGACGCCGTACGGCAAGGCCCGCGCTGAGGTTCGACCCACGCCCTCGAGAGGAGGTCCGATGTCTCGCCGCATGATCGTCGCGTCTGCTTTCGCGCTGACCTGCACGCTCGGACTTGCGGCGCAACAGCCGGCCGCTCGAGACTGGCCTAACTACGGCCGTGACCCGGGCGGAAGCCGGTTCTCACCGCTTGCTCAGATTACCGGTCACAATGTCGCGCAGCTCGAAATCGCGTGGACCTATCACACCGGCGAGGCGGACATTCGAGGCAAGCGGGGCGGTGACCGCCCGTTCGAGACAACTCCGCTCGTAGTCGACGGCACGATGTACCTCACTACACCGCTCGGGAAGGTGATCGCGCTCGATCCGGCCACCGGAGCAGAGCGCTGGAAGTTCGACGGGAAGGTCGACGCGAGCTCGGGCTTTGGCGACTTCACCAACCGAGGTGCCTCGACGTGGCTCGATCCTAACGCTCGGGCCGGGTCCCCCTGCCGCCGGCGGATCTTCATCGCGACGATCGATGCCCGCTTGATCGCGCTCGATGCCGCGGACGACCGTCGCGGCGCCGGTTTTGGGATCGAGGGAACCATTGACCTGCGCGCCGGGCTCCGGATCCCCCCGTTCGAACGGGCCGCGTACGAGGTGACCTCCGCGCCCGCCGTCGTCGGGGGTCTGGTCATCACCGGCTCCGCAATTGCCGACAACAGCCGGCCGGCGCCGGCGAGTGGCGAGGTCCGCGCCTTCGACGCCCGGACCGGCAAGCTCCGATGGACCTGGGACCCGATTCCGCAACATCCGCCGGATCCCGCCGCCGCGACGTGGCGCAACGGCTCGGCCGCGCGGACCGGTGCCGCCAACGTGTGGTCCACCATCGCCGCCGATGCCGAGCGCGACCTCGTCTTCCTGCCCACGTCGAGCGCCGCGCCGGACTACTTCGGCGGTCTCCGGCCCGGCGAGAATCGTTATGCAAATTCGATCGTGGCGCTCCAGGCGTCGACCGGCCGCCTGGTGTGGCACTTTCAGACGGTGCATCATGACCTGTGGGACTATGACAATGCCTCGCCGCCTGCGCTGGTGACGATCATGCGAGACGGCCGCCGGATTCCGGCCGTGCTCCAGGCGACCAAGACCGGGATGCTGTTCGTTCTCAATCGGGAGAATGGACAACCGGTCTTTCCGGTCGAAGAGCGGCCGGTTCCGAAGAGCGACCTGCCCGACGACGAGGCTTGGCCCACGCAGCCGTTTACGACCGCGATCGAGCCGCTCAGCCCGCATCGATTCAACATCGAGGACGTGTGGGGCGCCACTCCCGAAGACCGAGCCGCCTGCCGGGAGATGGTGCAGGGACTTCGGAACGAGGGCATCTTCACGCCGCCGAGCCTGTCGGGAACGCTCGCGATCCCGTCGAACATCGGCGGCGCCCACTGGGGCGGCCTCGCGGCCGATGAAGCCCGCGCCATAGCCGTCGTGCCCGTCAATCGCGTCGCGGCGGTCGTTCAGCTCATCAAGAACGAGGCGTTCAATATCGGGGAAGCCCGGCAGGCGAACGGCCGGCTCGACTACCAGTACACCTACATGGAAGGAACGCCCTACGTTATGCGGAGGCGAGTCTTGCTCTCGCCAAGCGGATTGCCGTGCACGCCGCCGCCATTCGGCGCCCTGGTCGCGATCGATTTGAACACCGGAGCCCGTCGCTGGGAAGTGCCGCTCGGCACGCTGAGCGGCCCCGACGGCAAGCCAATGTCGCACTCCTGGGGCTCGCCTAACCTGGGCGGACCGATCATCACGGCCGGCGGGCTCGTGTTCATCGCGGCGACGCTCGACCGCGCGATCCGTGGGTTCGACCTGGAGACCGGCCGAGAGCTCTGGCGAGCGCCCCTGCCAGCCGGAGGCCGTGCGACGCCGATGACGTACGAGGCGGGCGGCCGGCAGTTCGTCGTCGTCGCCGCCGGAGGTAGTGGAAAGTTCGGGGACGGGGACGCGCTCGTGGCGTTCGCGATAGGCGGCAAGGCGGTAAAACGGTAAGGGGCAGGCCGGCTCAAGCTCCGTCACAGATATGCGCGCGCCGGGCTAGCGATCCTCGACGACCGGCGGGGCCACCTGCCGCCTTGCCGCCCTGCCGCCCTGCCGCCTAATTCCCCCATGCCGTACATCGAAGCCATCCGCCTGGCGCTCGAGTCCATTCGAACGAGCAAGCTTCGCTCGTTCTTCACCTTGCTCGGCATCATCGTGTCGGTCGGCTTTCTGGTCGCGGTCGTCGCCATCATCCAAGGGCTCAATGCATACGTGAAGGAGAACATCGCCGAAGCGGTTACCGGCACCAATGCGTTCCAGGTGCGGCGGACCCCGATTGCCATGCGGCTCGAGTCGGACGATGAGGTGCGGAAAATCTCCAAGCGTCCGCTCATCTCGGACGAAGACGCTGCCGCCGTGAGGGCGGCGATTCCGGATGCCGAGGCCGTCGCGCTCCAATCCGGCTGGCCGACGCCGTCGGAGGATCTCAAGTTCCGCAATCGGATGATCGGCAGCGTCACCATCTTCGGGGTGACG
>JBDTOH010000329.1:0-6580 GCA_039933355.1 Gemmatimonadota bacterium
TCCGCTGTCCCCGTTCCCTAAAAACTGTATTCCAATCCCGTCGTCCAGGCGATGTTAGGCTGGAGCCCGCCGAATCGAACCGGGAGCAGCAGGTTCGTCACTACCGTCATCCCCGACCGGGTCGTGAACTTTGCGCCGAACGAGCCTAACAGCACGTGATCGCGCCGGTCCGGCAGGTTGGTGCGATCCACGATGCGAATCGACGTCGGGCCGCCAACCGGAAGCGTAAAGGTGACGGGCCCCGGGACCGTGAATTTCTCCGTCCCGACCGACCACTCGGTGATCGCGTCGGCGGCAAAGGTGACCCAGGGCGCCACCAGATGATCGAAGCCGATCGTCGCGAGCACCGCGTCGTTCTGAGTCGAGCCGCGGTGCGCGTAGCCCAGGTTCACATGGGGCGAGGTGTTCCCGTACCGCCCCGATGCGATCGCCAGCCCGCGAAAGGCCAGGCTTCCCGATCCGAGGAAATCGTCCTCGCTCCCCGTTGGGAGCCGGGCGTCGGCGAGGAACGCCACGCCGATCCTGCCCGTGGTGGGAAAACCGACCTTGAGCCGCGCCGCAACGTCTCCGATTCCGGTCGCCGCCCCGCTCGACGACGTCGAGACCCGGAGCAGGGGATTGGCCGCCGTGCCGAAGAAGTGCGGCGTCGGGTTCACAAAAGAGATCACTTGAGCCACGCTCGTGCCCGAGAGCGACGTCCGCACGAACGGCACCGCGATGCTCAGATCGACTTGCTTTCCCAGGCCGTAGGTCACGAAGCCGGTCAGTGCTGTCGTGTGAATCGAGAGCCGGGTCTGCACGGCGATGTAGTCGTCTTCGAAGACGGGATCGCCGAGGCCCGCGGGTGGCACGTCCTGGTGCACGAAGTTGAATTCGAGGTCCGTGAGCGGGAGCCCGCGGATGCTTTGAAAATCGAAGCTGCTGACGTTGGCGCCGATCAGGAGGTGACCCTTCCCGATCGTTTGGGCCCGCTCCGCGAAGATCGGTCCCGAGCTCGTGCGAGTTCGGATCGGGAGCCCCTCGGCTGACTTGCCCCAGATCGACCCGCTCGACGCGGCGCTGATCGGAAAGTTCGCGGCGCTCGCCGCGATGGCGCTCGTGAGGATCGCGATCAGGTTGGTGCCGGCCCCGCCCGCGGCCGGGTTGTAGTGGTCGCCGTGCTGGCCGTCCACTGAAAGACAGATCGGGGTGTTACAGCCGTTCCCGAACTTGAATAGATCGGTGATCTTGTCACGAAGCCCCTGGGCGCTCGCCGGAGATGCAAAACAGATTGCCGCAAGCAGCGTGATCGTCGATCGACGCATGGTGCTCCCCTCACGTAGTTAGTTGTTCTTCGCGCCCTGAAGAATCCAGACCCGAATGAGACTGATGAAGCTGGCCGGGACCGACTGTGCCCCCGAGGGCATCGGATCCGCACCGGCCGCGTGCTCGAGGACGTTGATCAGGTAGCTGTTGTTCGGATCACCGGGCTTCACGCGGACGTTCGCCGAGAGCGGGAAGCCGCCGCGGAGGATTGGCGCGACGTTCACGAGGTTGGCCTGCGAGAAGCTCTGGGGCTCCGACCCTCCCGCGAAGTGACAGTTCGTACATGCGGAAGTGCCCCCGATACCATTCATGAAATTCGGTAGAATATCGACCACAAAGGACACCTCGATCGTGACCGACGTGCCGGTGAGCGGGACGCCGTTCGCAGTGACGGAGATCGGATAGGTGCCCGGGTATGGAGAGTTGAACACGCTCGACACGAAGCCCGAGCCATTCGCAGTGAGGGTTCGAGGCGACGAGACGTTGTCGAAGATGCCGGGGTTGAGCGGCGATCCGCCGCTCGCCCCGAACGTCACCGATGCGCCGCCAACCGGGTTGCCCGATCCGTCGCGGACGGTCACGCTGATGGTCGAGCCGGCCCCGTTGAGCAGCGGATTGGTCGGATTTGCGGTGACCGTTGAGGTGCCGGCGTTAGGTGCGCCGGCCGTTACCGTGAGGGCCTGACTCGTCGTGATGGCCGTGCCTCCAACCGTCCCCGACACCGTCTTCACGCCGGCCACCGTCGACGAGATCGTCCCGGTTGCGACGCCGGCGACATTGGTTGGCGTACCCGGTTGCGTCACGGTATTGCCGGTACCGGTCGCGGCGATCGTCACCGCCGCGCCGGCGACCGGGTTGCTGAACGCGTCGCGGGCGGTCACGGTCACGGTTGCGGGACTTCCGATCGGCACGCTTGCAGGGCTCACCGCGATCGACGACGTCGCGCCGCTCACCGGTCCCGCCGTGGCGGTTGCGGTGAACAGCGCCGGCGTGCCGACCGCCTGCGCTTCCACCGATTGGGTTCCCGCGGCGGTGCCGAGCTTCCAGGTCACCGACGCGAGACCGGCGCCGTCGGTGGAGACGGTCGCGCCGGTCGTGAACGAGCCTGCGCCGGTCACGATCCGCCAAGTGACCGGGACGTTGGCGGCCGGAGTGCCGTTTCCCCGGTTAACCCGCACTGAGAGCTGGACCGGAAGAACCGTGTTGACCGGCGCCGTCTGAGCGTCGCCGGCGACTTTCGTCATTGTGGCGTTCGCGTCGAGGACGCCGGTGATCGCGAACGTCACGCTGGTGGGACCGCCGGGCAGCGCCGCCGTAGCGACCGTCGTCTGGGGCCCGACGACATCGCCTAACGTTCGCACCGACGAAGCCCGCCCGTTGATTCCCGTCGTGGACGTCGTCGGGCTGACGCTGCCCCCACCGATACCGGGCGCCCAGGTCACGGTGACGCCGGCCACGGGGTTGCCGAGCTGGTCGCTCACCTGGACTTCGTGGGCCGTGCCAAGTGCTTTCAGGATCTCGCCGGTGAGGTTGTCACCGGCGGTCTTGGTCAATGCGACCGCGGGTCCCGCAACCGCCGTCGCCGTGAATACGACCGACGCGCCGACGAGGCCGGCGGCCGTTGCGGTCACCGTCTGGGCGCCGGCCGCGGCGCCGAGAGTCCAGGATGTCAGCGCGGCCACGCCCGAAGCGTCCGTGGTGATCGGTGTATTTGGCACGATCGTACCCGCGCCGGCCGCGAACGTCACCACGACGCCCGGCACACCGTTCCCCGCCGCGTCCTTGACGATGACGGCCGGCGGTTGATCGACCGCGAGGCCGGCTTGCTTGGACTGTGTCTGGGCCGACTGCGCCGTCATCCCGACGGCGGCACCGGCCGTGAGATTGATCGCGGTCGAGATGGCCGACGTCAGACCCGGTGAGCTGAATCGGAGCGTCTTGGCTCCCACCGTGCCGACGATGCCGAGGTCGGTGAAGGTGGCCTTGCCATCGGCGCCGGTGGTCGCGTTGGTGGTGCCGTTGAGGGTCCCGCCTCCGCTTTCGATCGCCGCGGTGATCACGACGCCCGCGAACTGAACCGGTGTCCCGTCGAAGCCTAACAGTTGGACGACGGGTCGTTGGGCCAAGAGGTCGCCGCTTCTGGCCGTGGCGGGCGGCTCGGTCACGAAGCCGATCTTTCGCGGCTGCCTCGCTTGGATCGTGAGCGTCACGTTGACGCGGGTTGGGCTGTTCCCGGCGTTGCTCGACGTGAGCGCGATCGCACCCGTATAGCTCCCGATCGGGAGGCCGGCGTCCGCGGCGTGAATCGTGAGCCGGGCCGGCTGGTCGATGGTTGCGGTTTGATTGTCGAGCGAGGCGGTGAGCCACTGCGCTGGTGGCTGGCCGGAATAGCTGATCTCGAGCGCGAGCCCTTCGACCGAGACCGAGGCGTCGCCACCGTTGATGACGTTGATGACCTGATCCGCGGGCGGTCCCCCCGGCTCACCGGTGAACGCGACTTGCGCGTTGGAGACCGCGATGGCCGCGATCGGCTTCGGTTCGCTCTTGGCGAGACAGCCGGTGAGGACAGAAGCGGCGGCCAGAATGATGAGGGAACTGGACCGGGCGGGAGCAGATGAAGCGCGCATGCCGCGAGACTCCCGGAAATGGTGGTGAGTTGGAGCGCCGCAAGGTAGGCGGCAGGCTGGCAGGGCGGCAAGCCAAGTCGGCGGGACGGCAAGATAGAGAGCAAGGTGAGGACAGCCGAACCGCGCTCCGCTGCGATGTCCGCCGAAGTGGCGATCCAGAGTTCGGCATAGCAACTTGCCGTCTTGCGTCTTGCCCCGCCTTACCGCGCTACGTAGACTGATTAAGCCCAACCGCGTCAAGCCCTTCTAGATAAGGTCCATGCCGGCCTACAACGTCGACCTCGTCACCGACCGCGGTCTCCAACGGGTCCCATTCACTTTGGATGACGACCGCCCGTTAGGTCCGCAGGTCACCCAGGTTCTGGCGGAGCTGCGGCAGCAAGGCGTCGTGCTCAAGGGCGGGCCGGACGACGAGCTCGGCGTCTTCTGGAACGGCCGCGATCTCGATCTCCGTAAATCACCGCAGGCGCTCGCGCTGACGCCGCTCCACTCGGTCGAGCTTCGGATGCGGCGCCGGCCCGCCGTGGTTCAGCACGAGCAGCGGACCGAGCCGCCGGCGCGGTCGTTCCTGCCCAAGGGCTCCTACATCGGCACCGTCGCCGGCCTCACCGGCGCAGGGCTCGGCTGGTTCGTCTCGAGCTTGTTCACCGACTTGGGAACCGTGCTGTCGAGCTACGGCGCGCTCGACCTCACTGTCGCCGGAATTCTCGGCGCCGGCATCGGCGCCGCGATCCTGGGCACCGCAGCGGCTCGTCGCACCGAGCCCGCCGCATTGGGATTGCTGCTCGGCGCCGGGCTCGGCGGGCTCGGCGCGCTCCTCGGCTCCTTCATCGGTCTGCTCGTCGCCGGCAAGCTCGGCTGGGCCAACTCTCGTCAGGGGTTCATTGTCGCCCGGCTCCTCGTCTGGGGTTTGACCGGCGGGCTCACGGGGCTGGCGTTAGGCATCCGGTGGGTCGCCCGGGATCGGATCCGCCTCCTGGATGGTCTCTTGTACGGCCTTGGAGCCGGGGTCCTCGGGGGATTGTTGTTCTCGCTGCCGGGGCCTTCCGATCTCTGGCAGATGCTCGCCTTCGCGCTGATCGGAACCGGGCTCGGCTACGGGCTCACAGGCCCGGGCCTCAAGCGGTCGTTAGGCGTGCTCGAGCTCGAGACCGTCGCCGAGCGGTCGACCGGGCTCCTGGGTCATCGCGAATGGGAGATCGCGGACAACGGGGTCACCTCGCTCGGTCCCCGGTTCCAGGTCGAGGCCGCCTCGGGCCGTCTCAAGGTGCTGCCGACCGGACACGGCGGCGGCGAGCCGGCCCAGCTGGCCGGACGTCCGCTGACGGCGGGCGCGGAGCTCCTCAACCTCGATACGCTCGCGATCGGAGACCGTCGCTACCGGTTCCGGCGTTTTCCGCAGGCCGGCGTATGATCCGGCGGCTCGTTGTCGGACTCGCGGCCCTGAGCTTGGGACTTGGCCGCCTCGCCGTCGCCCAGACAGTCCAGACGGCCGAGGAGGCGACGCTGGTGCGGTGTGCGGCGGGCTCGAACCGGCCGTGCCTATTGACGACGGTCGGGCTCGACGCGGCGGAGGCGCGCCACTTGATCGGACTCGAGCCGGACAAAGTGTCCGCTGCCTGGCGCGCCAGTTTCCTGCGCGATACCGCTTTGGTGCCGCGGGCCCGCGCGGGAAGCTCGGAATCGGCCCGGCCGGTTCGCCTTCTGGTGCTGGTTGACGTGAGCGGCACCATGAAGAACGTCGGCATCGGGACAGTCCGGCTGGTTCTCCGCCAGTTTCTCGACACGCTGAGCGCCCTCCCCGCGGGCAAAGTGCGGGTGGCGATCGCTCCGTTTGGCAGCAAGGATGTCGCGGGGCGGATCAACTCGGCGCCCTTTCTGACGCCCGATTCGGCACAGGGGCAGGTCTCCCGGCTGCCCGAGCCTACGGAGAACACCGCACTCTACAGCGCAGTTCAGCTCGGGGCTACCCGAGTCTTGAGCGAGCTCAAGCAGACAGCCCCTGACGGGCTCGGCGCGCTCGTGGTGATTACGGACGGCACCGAGAACGACGTCGAAAATCGGGGCGACGATCCCGGCCTGCTCAAGGGCCCGGAGGGCCTGCAAGCCGCCGTCAAGGCGGTCGATCAGGACCGATTGGTGCCCTGGATGATCGGTCTTCGAGGGGAGAAGGGCGCCCCGCCGAACGAAACCATCCTTAGTACCCTTGCGGGGCCCCGCGGCCGGAAGTATCTAGTTCGAGTTGACGCTTTCGAGCTCGCCAGGCCGCTGACGGACGTTCGCGGGATGTTGTGGTCCGCTTGGGATTTGGCGGTTCCCCTGGCATCGACCACCCGTGAAGAGCTGGGCCGGGGGTGGTTGACGCTCGCGAGTTGGCTCGCGCTTGGCAAAGACGGGGCTCGCGCTACGGCGCAGTGGACTCCGCCGGTCCTGGCGCTTCCGGCTTTTGAGGGAATCGCACCGGCCGGGCTGGCTCAAAGCGGCGCCGGCGAGCGAATGGGCACCGGCGGGCTGGTGTTCGATCGAAGACTCCCACTCGGCTTGTTCCTTTTGGTGCTGGTGGGGCTTCTCTGGCTCATGGTCCCCCGATTGGTGTGGTCGCCGATTGCGCCCGCTGCCGCGGCGCCGGCGAAGAACGACGCGCCGCC
>JBDTOH010000330.1:0-6573 GCA_039933355.1 Gemmatimonadota bacterium
GGTCCGTTTGGAGGGTGTGCGTGGAAGATCTCCATTCTCGGGCGGGATGCAAAGATCTGGGGGAGGCAGGCCCGCGGTGGTGTGGCGGTCGAAGGTCGGGCGGGCATCCAGGGCGGAGGGTGGACGGATACAGCGGATGGGCGGATACATCCGATCGATCGCTGAGGAAAGCGGTCCAGATGCCACGCAAGGCGTTTGCTTTGTGGTTGTTCCCCTCAAGCGTCGTCTGTCCACGTAAGCGGAGCCAATTCACCACGAGATGAATCAGATGTATCCGCCGATCCGCTGTATCCGTCCACCCTCCAACCCAGATCTCCGCCCGGATCTAGAACCCCCAGCTCAACGCCAGCCGCACCTGGCGTGGCTCGACGGGGTGAAAGTGAATGTCCTCCCCGCCGCCCGCTGCCTCGCCCGCGAGGCGCGAGGCGTAGTAGTACTGAATGTCGCTGGCCCGCGTGTTCAGCACGTTGAGCACAGCCGCCTGGAGCCGATGCCCTCTACCGTGGTCCGGAAATCGGTGCCGTGATCGAGATTGAAGCCGCGGATGAAATACTGGTTGGCCTTTCCGTCGCCGGAGTGCTGCGTGACGATGACCCCGGGGACGCTTTCGAGCAGCTCGCCTTCGCGCGAGATCGGTCGGCTCCGGAGGTCCACCGCGCCAACGCGCCCCTGGGATGCGCTGCTGGCGAGGCCGATCAGGTCGTCGTGCCGTCCCCCCACGACCGTGACGGTGTCGAGCTGAACCGGTCGGCGCGCCCTGACGGTATCGGACCGGACGACGGTCGTGTCACGGCCGGACTGAGCCAGCGCGGGACGGGCTGCCACGGCGAGGACGAAGAGCGAGCGTACAACGACCGACATCAATTCTCCAGCGCGTGAGCGGTGCCGTGATGAGTTGCTGAATCCTGCTTCTCTACGCCCACCGGGCGAGATCGGATTCGGAGCGCCACGGCAGGTGGGGTGGTGGCGGGTCTCCACGAGGCACAGTAGGTTGAGCCCGTTGGAGATGCCCTCGCCACGACCCCGCGATTCAATCTCACGACGGAGGCATGAATGGTCACGACGATTGTCATCGTGGTCCTCGCCCTGATCGCCGCCCTGCTCCTCTTCGCGGCGACTCGTCCAGACTCGTTCCGGCTGGTGCGCTCGGCGACCATTAAAGCGCCGGCTGACAAGGTCTTTCCCCTGATTGCCGACTTCCACCGGTGGACCGCCTGGTCCCCCTGGGAGAATCGCGACCCCGACCTCAAGCGAACCTACAGCGGCGCCGAGAGCGGGAAGGGCGCCGTATATGAGTGGGAAGGCAAGAAGACCGGCACCGGCCGCATGGAGATCACCGACACATTGGCCCCTTCGAAGGTCATCATCAAACTGGACTTCTTCAGCCCCTTCGAGGCCCACAACACGACCGAGTTCACGACGGAGGGCAGGGGCGATTCGACCACCGTGACCTGGGCCATGTCCGGCCGGAACAACTACACAATGAAGCTCGTGAGCATCTTCATGAACATGGACAAGGTGGTCGGCAAAGACTTCGAGACGGGCCTGGCCAATATGAAAGCGGTCGCGGAGAAGAGCTAAACCCTGTCATCCCGAGCGTCCCTCGCTCGCCTTCCTCCCTCGGGATAACGGCTTTGTCGATTTCCCCGGCCCCCGTTCGTCGTGATGGTAGAAGCCGGACCGATACCGAACCAGAAAAGGCAGGGAATCACCTGCAATCTCGAATCTCAACCAAGCCGTTCTACTTCCCGGTCGGTGTCGCCGGGCAGCTATGGTTAGGCCTTTACTTGCGCGACGTGCGACTCCGCGCGCTCATCGCACGAAGCGATGAGGTAAGCGCATGACTCGCGCGAAATTCCGAGCCAAGCTCCTTCAGAGCGGCAAAACGGCAACCGGCATTCAAGTCCCGGATGCCGTGGTAGCGAGCCTCGGCTCGAGCAAACGCCCGCCGGTCCGCGCGACGATCAAAGGCCACACCTATCGTACCAGTGTGGCCTCGATGGGCGGGAAGTTCATGCTCCCGGTGAGCGCCGAGCAGCGCGAAGCCGCCGGCGTCGCAGCGGGCGACGTGCTGGACGTGGAGCTCGAGCTCGACACCGCCCCGCGCGAGGTGACCGTCCCGCCCGACTTGGCGAAAGCTCTGGCCCGTGACCCCAAGGCCAAACGCTTCTTCGAATCCCTCTCCTACAGCAACCAACTCCGCCACGTGCTGTCAATCGAAGGCGCCAAGACGGCGGAGACCCGCCAACGCCGAATCGAGAAGGCCATCGGGATGCTCCACGAGGGCCGAACCTAACCGTCCCCCCCGACTTGCCGCCCTGCCGCCTTTCGTGCCGTCTTGCCTCCTGCCGGCTATCTGCGAAGCGCCGCTCCCGGATCAATCCTCGCCGCCCGAATCGCCGGCAGCCAGCACGCCCCGATTCCCACCGCCCCCATGATCAACGTGACGGTCGCGAGCGTCACCGGATCGTGTGGCGCCACACCGAAGAGCAAGCCCTGCATCAGCCGCGAGAGCGACAGCGCTCCGATCACGCCCAGCAGGAGACCTAACGCTACGAGCACCCCACCTTCCGAGAGCACCATCCGCTGAACCTTCATCGCATCGGCGCCGAGGCTCATCCGGATGCCGATCTCGTTGGTGCGGGCGCTGACGGAGAAGGCCAGCACCGCCGCAATCCCGACCGCCGCGACGATCAGCGCAAGCAGGCCGAACGAGGTGACCAGCATCGCGTTGAGCCGGCGCGGGGCGACGCTCTCGTCGCGGATCTGATCCAGCGTCAGGATCTTCTCGATGGGTTGCTGCGGAGCGATCCCTCGAACGATACGGGCGGCGGCCGGCGCGAGGGCGGCGGCATCACCCTTGGCACGAATCACCAAGACTCCGAACGGGAAGTCCGCCTGGGCAAACGGCTGGAACGTGACCGGCATCGCCGCGGCGTCGAGCCCTCCGTCCTTGGTGTTCCCGACCACCCCGACCACGGTGCGCCATGCGTCCGAGACGTTGGTGAACTTGAGCACTTCGCCGGTCCAGGCAACCCGCCGCCCGATCGGATCTTGATCGGGGAAAAGCCGGTCTGCGAGCGTCTTGTTGAGGATCACAACTCGCGCCGCGTCGGCTCGGTCGGTGGTCGAAAAGCCCCTGCCGCGGAGCAACGGAATGCCGGCCGCGTGGAAGTAATCCGGGTTTGCGGTGCGATACTCGGCCTGGGGCACCGGCTCGCCCTGGCCTACCGGCCGACCCTCCGCTTTGATGTCGAGCATGATGCGGGTGGTCCGGAGCGGCACGGTGGAGCCGAGGCCGACCTGGCTCACGCCCGGGAGAGCGGCGAGCTGTCGCTGCATCTCTTCGTATCGCCCGATCGCGACCGCCCCGCTCTCGCGGCCGGCGTAGTCGTAGGGGACCTCCATCGTCAGGACGTGCTCGGGGTTGAGCCCGGTATCCACCACCGCGAGCCGCTGCATGGTGCGGGTCAGGAGCCCGGCCCCAGTGAGGAGCACGACCGAGACTGCGATCTGCGCCACCACCAGCGTTTGCTGCAGGCGCTGCCGCCGCGCGGTGCCCGTGGTCCGTTTGCCGCCGGCCGCGAGCGCGGCGCCGAGGACGCTCTCACTGTGGAGCTTCGGCGCGAACGACAGCAGGATCGCGACCGCAATGGCGAGGAGGAGCGTGAAGCCGAGCACCGCGCCGTCGACCCGGATCTCGCCGGCGCGGGGGCTGTATCGCTCCGCGAACGCGATCAACATCCTGACGCCGCCAAAGGCCAGTACGAGGCCGAGCCCAGCGCCGAGGAGCGCCAGGACCAGATTCTCGGCGAGCAGGAGCCGGCGGAGCCGCCCGGCGCCGGCGCCTAACGCAGCGCGCACGACCAGCTCATGATCCCGGCGAACCCCGCGCATCAGCGTCAGGTTGGCGACGTTGGCGCAGGCGATCACCAGCACGAACGCGGCGGCGCCCATGAGGAGCCACAGGGTGAGCTTCGCGTTCTCACCGAGCACTTCTTGAAAAGGGATCAACGTCACCCGATAACCGGATGCCGCGTCGTACGCTTCGGGATACTGGTGGTGGACCCGGGCAGAAATCGCGGCCACTTCGGCGCGCGCCTGCTCCACCGTCGCTCCGGGGACCAGCCGGGCGATCATCTCCGTCATCCGGTGAGTGCGGCCGGTGACCATCATGGCGCTCACGTGATGCTCGCTGTTCACCATGTTCGCGAGCGCGTCGATCCGTCCCGGGAAGTACGGCGCCGGCTGGAGCACGCCGACTACCGTCACGGCCTTGCCGCTGAGCCGAACCGTCTTCCCGACGATCGCGCTGTCCCCGCCGAACCGCTTGAGCCAGTACTCGTGGGTCAGCATCATAACGGGGGCCGCGCCCGCGCCGTCGTCGCCCGAGCCGAACGAGCGCCCAAGCTCCGCGGAGAGACCCATCACCGAGAAGTAGTTCCCCGTCACCAGGCCAGCGTCGATCTGAACCGCGTCGTTCTCCCCGATCAGGTTGAGCGTAACCGGAGAGTATTCGGCAATACCGCCGAGCGTCTTCGATGCGGTCCGGAAGTCGGCGATCTCGGGCACGGAGAACGCCACGTTCTCCCGGCCCGGCCCATCCGCCGACTGGCGGAGATACATCAGGCGGCTGCCGTCCTTGTGGGGCAGGGGTCGGAGCATCACTCCGCGCACCACGCTGAAAATCGCGGTGTTGGCGCCGATGCCGAGGCCTAACGTGAGCACGACGGCCATGGCGAATGGGCGGGCCTGCGAGAGGCTCCGAAGGGCGTAGCGAAGGTCGCGCATCATGCTCATGGGTTCACCTGTCCTGGTCGAGATCGAAGCGCATCGATGCTCCACGGCCCCGGTCCCGCAGCCGACACATAGAGCCAGAGAAAGCAGAAAACGACGGCCGGCACGCCCCCGTTGAGGAGCGGCCAGAATCCGTTCTTGGCGTGGCCGATAAAATATGCGACGGCCATCTCACCTGCCACCACGAACGCCACGGGTCGAGTGAACCAGCCGACCAGCAGCAACAGTCCCCCGACCATTTCCACCGAGCCACCGATGCCCCAGATCGACGTCAGCGGCACCGTGCCGCCGCCTGGCACGATGGCGCCCGGAAAGGCGAGGACCTTTGCAGATCCATACTGGAAAAAAAGGAAGGCCATTACGATGCGGAGCACGCTGAGCAGGTACGGAGCCCAGGACTTCCACCGCTCGGCGAGGGTTAGCTCGCTCATGAGCGGTTCCCGACCAACTGCGCGAGGCGATCCAGCGTAGACGCCGGTCCCCGGGTATCCGTCGCCGGCGGGTGAGCGCATGACGAGCCGGTACGCACCGCCCACGCGTGCGTCCATTTCGCAGATCGGCGTCGTAGAGCCGGCTGGACCCCACCAATGAGGCGCGTCACGACAAATTCGAGCTCGGCCGCGGTGGACGCCGGCTCCGAGTCACTTGTTGGGGCGGCCATCGGGCTTCTCCTGAGCCTGCAATTCGCGGAGGTAGTCGCCCAGCCGGTCGAGCCTGGCCTCCCAGAACTTGCGGTAGTGTTCCACGAAGTCCGCGACATCCCGGAGCGGTGTTGCCTCGAGCCTGCACGGCCGCCATTGGGCCGCCCGCCCCTTGGTGATCAACCCGGCATTGGCCAGCACCTTGAGATGCCGGGAGATCGCAGGCTGACTGATCGGAAACGGCTCGGCTAACTCGCTGACCGTAGCCTCCCCAACCGCGAGCCGCGCGAGAATCGCACGACGGGTAGGGTCGGCGAGTGCGGCAAGCGTGGTGCTCAGCCGATCGGGTGCCGATGTAGATAACACAGTGGTTATATATTGACGGACGTGGATGGCTGTCAAGAGGCAGTAGTAATCCCAATGCTCTCCCACTCCGGCTACCATTGGTCAACCCCGAGGAGCCAATGATCGCCTCACTGTTGCTCGCGAGTCTCGGCGTTCCGCCGGTCCCAGCGCCGCCTGCCGCCGCCCCGAAGTCTCGTTTCGAGGTGGTCGTGCCGAGGGCGCTCAGCGCCGAGCCGACGACCGGACGCGTCTTCGTATTCCTCGCTCGTGACAGCGCGCCCGAGCCCCGACGCCAAGCCGGCGGGATGGTGAGCATTCCGTTCTTCGGCGTGGACATCGAGCACCTCGCTCCTGGAACGCCCGTGGTCGTCGACGAGACCGCGCTCGGATATCCCTATCGCTCGCTCGATCAGCTCCCGGCCGGCGACTACTATGTCCAGGCGTTGGTCAGCGTCTACACCAGGTTCTCCCGGGCCGATGGCCACACCGTCTGGGCTCACATGGATCAATGGGAAGGGCAACAGTTCAACGAGGCGCCCGGGAGCCTGGTCAGCGCCGTTAGGCGGGTCCGGATCGATCCCCGCCGGGGCTTTCGGATCCGGCTCGATCTTTCCCGGGTGCTGCCGGCGGTCGTGGTTCCTCCCGACGACCAATATGTCAAGCGAATCAAGATCAAGAGCGAGATCCTCACCAAGTGGTGGGGCCATCCCATCTACCTCGGCGCCGTGGTTCTTCTCCCCAAGGGGTACGATCAGCATCCGAACGTTCGGTATCCGACCATCTGGGAGCA
>JBDTOH010000331.1:0-6566 GCA_039933355.1 Gemmatimonadota bacterium
ATCCGCGCAATGCTCTCGACCTCGCCGATCGCCCGGAGCCGACCCTCGAGGATGGCGTCTGTGACCTCGAGGCGGCCGTCGAGCAGATCGAGCGTCGTAGAGCGGTCGGTGCTGCCTTCGCCATCGACCTCGGCGTCCGTAGTTGCCGCCACAACGAGTCCGCCCGCCTCGAAGTGGACGTCGACCGACTCCTGGTCGAGCGTGATGCGGGCCCGACGGGCACCCACCACTTCACGCAGGCGAGCGAGCAGCGTCGGCTCCGCCTCCCCGAGACGATCAACGAGGGCGGCGACATAGACGCCGAGCGAACGGCAGGGCGTTGGCGACTCGCGGACGGAGATCGACGTAGACACGGCGCGTTAGTCTACGTACTCGAAGACCGCGAGCCCGGTCACATGGGTCGTCCGCCCCCCGATCCGGCAGTCAGCTTCGAACCGGCCGACCATCTCGTGGATGAAGCCGTAGCCATGCCGGGAGGGGTCGGCGGCGATGACCTGAGCGGCGGCTCGCGGCTGGATCTCGAGCTCGACTCGATCGATTCCGTCCGCCGCGCTGACGAGGATGCGTTCCGGGAGCCGGGGCGCAATTCGGTCCTGGTGCAGTGCCGCGAGCGCGCCGGGGAGCCGGCGGAGCGGCTCGCCCAGCCGCCCCCGGTGCTCGATCTCGACCAGCCTGCTCGCGAAGCTCCGCCGCTCACCGGCGACGTCGGCGAGGAGCATGGTCCCGTCGTCGCCGTCGCCCTGCCGGCCGCCGCGCCGCGCCCGGAGCCCCGGGTGGCCGGGCCTCACGACCACCAGCGAGACCGCCGGGCTTGCGGCGGAACACGCAGCCCACTCCCAGCCGACCTCATCGCCCCAGTGCCAACGACCCCAATTGTGGTCGTGATAGGCGGTGGCGCCGGCCAGGTCGAGCGACCGGCCACGGACCAAGAGACCTCCCTCGACTGAGAGGCGGGGGACGACGTACCAGGAGATCCAACCCGGGCCGAACGGGAACGGCAGGGAGACGTCAACCGCTCGGGAGCCGACCGTGGCGGTCAGGCCCGCTTCGAGGCCGTCGGAAGGCAGGCGGGCCGAGACGAGCACGGTGCCGGCGGAAGGGTCGGTCGCAAGCGCGATCTTCTCGAGGCCGATCGACGTCGTGCCGATGTTCACCTCGTCCATCCCAGCAACCTCGACGTTGCCGATCCAGCCGACGCCCGGCTCATGCACCAGCGCGGTCCCAACGGCACGGGATCGTGGATCGCTAGGCGATCCATGAAGCGACGCGTTGAAGATCCCGATCGTGCCCGAGGCGTGATCGAACACGTTGAGGTGGAGCCAGTCCTTGTACGCTGCAGCGGACGGATCGAACAGCGGTGGTGGTCGGAGCGTGTCCGTGTTCACCGCAGGATCGACCCGCTCGGCGGCTCGGGCCGGTCAGGGCCTCTCATGACCGTCACAGCGTCGCGGGTCGGCTCCGCGAGGGCTTCGATAGCCGTGATCGTCTCGCGCGAGTGGACCCACATCCCCACCATGCAGTCGAGAAACTCGGGGGGTGTCTCGTCCACGGCGCCCATTGCTCCCGCCGGCTCACCCGGGATCGGCAACAGGCTGAGCGTCTCCTCCAGGTTCGGCGCGAGGAGCAGCGCCATATCGTTTCGGAGCTGGTCGAGCAGCGGCGCTGGAGGGGCGAGCGACGCCCACTGTCCGATCCGGAGCGTGCTCCAGAGCGCGGCGCCGTTCGATGCGACTCGGCTCTTCTCGAGCGCGCGGCGAATGGCTGCGCCTTCGGCGGTACGACTCGCTTCCCGGCCGAGCGCGGCGAAACCGGCGACGATCGAACCCACCGCCGCGGCGCCGGAAACCGCGTACAGGGTCGACAAGCGCGCAGCCAAAGACGCCACCAGCGTGGCGGTGGATCGTCCGCTCTCGTCGGGTGCGTCGATTAGCCGGACCCGGTTGGCCGGCGGGATAGAACCGGTCATGAAGGCCTCCGGCGGCGGGGAGAACGGACTGGCTTGGTCTTGGGTCTCGCTGCGGGCGGAGGCGGGGCGCCTACGGAGACGACGACCGGCAGTGAGTTCTTCCGGAATCCTTGGAGCAGAAGCGCGCCGCGGTACTCGCCGATTGGCAGCTCCTGAGGAATCGCCACCGAGACGGTCAGGCGCTCGATCACGTTAGGGGCGATCAGCCGTGACGCGGTGGCCGGATCGGTGGCCGGGAACCAGGTCACCCCCGCCGCGGAGACGAGCGGCGTGAGCTGCGGCGTCACCATGCAATGAACCCGCTGCAGGTTCTCGACCTCCACACCCAGCTCGGCCTTTGCTCCGGGCTCGGCCGCGGCGCGCAATTCCAGCTCCTGGCCCGGCATGACGACCGTGCCCGGAGCCGCCGGCATCACGGAGCCCTGCAGCCGACGTAGATAGCGGAGCGTCTCCTCGGCCAGGCGCGCCTGGAAGTCCGCCTGCAGCCGGAACATCTCGGCGAACGCCCCGGTCGGACCTCCGGGCTCATTCGATACCCGCATGTCGCTCTCCAATCATTTGAGCCGGTCGATCACATAGCGAAGCATCTCGCGGAGGAACCGGCGGTCGTCGTTGTCGCGCAGAAAAGGCACTCCCTCGGCCTCGAACTCGAGGGCGCGGGCCGAGTATTCCGCGGCCATGGCGCGGCCGTGCTCGAGCGAACCCAACTCGGTCATCGCTCCCAGCAGCCAGGCGACGTCTTCGGCCTGCTTTTCCACGCGCGGAGTGCCCAGGATGCTGAGCGCGCGGGCGCGAGTCGCGCCCTTTGCGGTCCGCATGAAGTGCATCAGCATCACCGTGCGCTTTCCTTCCCACAAGTCGCCGCTCGTCTCCTTGCCGTACAGCGCCTCGTCGGCCTCCAGATTGAGCCGGTCGTCACTGATCTGGAAGGCAATACCGGCGAGGTGGCCGAGCTCGATCAGCGGGGCCAGCTCGCCGTCGAGGGGCGCCTCGGGCCCGGGCGGGCTGCCGCAGATCACGCCAATTCGAAGCGGTGCGATGACGGTGTACCAGCACGTCTTCTTGTAGGCCATGCGTACATAGTCACGGTCCTCGAGGTCGAAGACGCCGTCTCGAATCCAGTCGAGCTCGATCGCCTGTCCTTCGACCGATTCGCGCGACATCCGTTCGACCTCGCGGAGGATGAGCAACGTCTTCCGGACGCCCAGGCCTTCGGTGTTCCGGAGCAGGAGTCCCAGAGCCATGACGTTGGTGGCGTCGCCGACGTTGACTGCGACCGGCACCCCGTGGGCCTCGAACAATGTGACCTGTCCCCGCCGGAAGCGGGACCCGTCCTCGACGTCGTCATGGACGAGGAACGCGTTGTGGAAGAGCTCGAGCGCAGCCGCCGATGTGAGCGCCTGCTCTTTGCGTCCTCCCACCGCGCGGCAGGCGGCGAGGCAGATTGCCGGCCGCAGTCCCTTCCCCTCGCGGAACGGGTAGTCGGACAGGAGTTGATAAAGTGGCCCATATCCGGTCTCTCGTCGGCGCTCGAAGAGGCGCTCGAGCTCGTCCTGGACCGCCAGGCGCGATTCGGCCAGTACCGAGCTCACCAGGGCTTCGTCATGGGCCATGGAGGGAACGCCTTCGGAATCGAGCTGACTCAGGGAGCGGCGGAGACCGGCCGCATCCGGCAAGCTTGGCGTGATTCGGGACGCGGGTCAAGATGGCGGCCGGTCCGTTGCGCGACCGGCTCGGAAATGATATCAGTATCTGCATCCACCCTCAGGCGGCTGGAGGTCAAAGCGTGCGCGTGCTGCTCGCCCACCCGCGCGGTTTCTGTGCCGGTGTCGACATGGCGCTCTCTTCACTCGACCGGGCGCTCGAGCTTTTCGGCGCGCCGGTCTACGCCTACCACCAGATCGTCCATAACGCGCCGCTCGTCTCCCGGTACGAGCGGCGCGGGGTCCGTTTCGTCGACGATCTCGGTGCCGTGCCCGAGGGCGCAACCGTCGTCTTCAGCGCGCACGGTGTCGCACCCGAGCTGCGCCGCGCGGCCGACGAGCGCCGCCTGCGGGTGGTGGACGCGACCTGTCCTCTGGTCCACAAGGTCCATAACGAAGCGCGCCGATTTGCCCGCGCGGGTTACACGATCGTCTTCATCGGTCACGGAGGCCACGACGAAACCGTCGGCGTGATGGGGGAAGCGCCCGGGCTGATCCACCTGGTCGAAACGGTGGAGGGCGTGGCGTCGCTCGAGGTTCCCGACCCGATGAGGGTCGCCTACCTCACGCAGACCACGCTCTCCCAGGATGAAGCCCGTCGGATCATCGATGCGCTCCGCGGGCGCTTCCCTCGGATCGCAGCTCCGCCGAGGGAGGACATCTGTTATGCAACCCAGAATCGCCAGGAAGCGGTCAGCGAGCTGCTTGCGGACGCCGATCTCCTGCTCGTGATCGGCAGCCGGAACAGCTCCAACTCGCAGCGGCTCGCCGAGCTCGGCTCGAGCCGGGGCGTCCCGGCGCGGCTGATCGACGGGACGGCCGATCTCGATCCGGCGTGGTTCCG
This sequence comes from Gemmatimonadota bacterium, assembly GCA_039933355.1. GTDB lineage: Bacteria > Gemmatimonadota > Gemmatimonadetes > Gemmatimonadales > GWC2-71-9 > SHZU01. The sequence goes on from JBDTOH010000331.1 coordinate 4,514, forward strand.
TGCTGTGGGGACCGTGCTGTTGACGGCGGGTGCGAGCGTGCCGGAGGAATTCGTGGAGGCAGTGCTCGAGTGGATCCGCGCGCGCTTCGATGCGGAGGTGGAGGAGCGGCGCTTTGCGGAAGAGACGCTCCGGTTTCAGCTGCCGCTCGTGGTCCGGCCGGCCGAGCCCAATGTGAGTGCGTCGTAGTCGGAAGTCGGGCGCTCGCGGCCAGGCTCGCCGGGAGACGCCCGGGCCCGCGAGAGAGCTCGCCGTAGGGGAACCGCGGATGGGGCCTTGGCTATCTCAACGTGGTGGTCAGAACCGGGAGCAACCCCGCTGGCATGGCAGGTTCCCTGCGGGCCGTGCTGGCAGGTATCGATCGAGATCTCCCGTTCACCAAACTCCGAACAATGGACGACGTGGTGAGCGCGTCCACCTCGCGGGAGCGCCTTGGAGCCCGGCTCCTGGGCGGGTTCGCCGCGGCGGCGTTGCTCCTGGCGGTGATCGGGTTGTACGGCGTGCTCGCATACGCCGTGACCCAACGCACCGCGGAGTTGGGCATCAGGCTCGCGCTCGGCGCTCGTCGAGACCAGGTGTTCGTGCTGGTCGTCCAACGCGGGATGATCATTCTGGCGACTGGCATCGCCATCGGCTTGGCCATTGCTTTCGGCGCGACCCGACTCGTACGGGGGCTGCTGTTCCAGGTCGGACCTAACGATCCGCTCGTGTTCGCCGTCGTGACGGTTTCTCTCGCGGCGGCCGGTGTGTGCGCCGGTGTGGTGCCGGCACGTCGCGCGACGATGGTTGATCCGGTAGTGGCGCTCCGATCGGAGCAGTGAGCGGGGATGTCCGCCTCGCTGTCTCGGAGCGGGGCGAGAGCCTTGGTTCTCGTGGGCCTCCTCATGTTGGTGGTCTCCGTGGGTCTGCTTCTTTACGCGAGCACGCATCCCGGCGCGCTTCCACGCTGGGGCGGTATGGTCGACGTGGCCCTCGCGTTCCTCCTGGTCGGCTGGCTCGCGGCGCTCCACGTCAAGTACCGGCCCGCGATCAGCCCGATGGTGCTGCTCGCGAGCAACCAAGTGTTCGCGTTTCTGTTTCCGCTGGTCTTCGTCGGCCTCTGGTTCTCCGCCGATCGGTTGACGTGGAACATCCTCTTGCCGGGGCTCGCATGGCGGAGCTTCGTCGTGGTGCAAGGCCTGCCGGTCGCGATGGCAGCCTGGAGCGAAGAGCGGCGCGAGCGTTAGGCAGTCTGGGCGGCCGACGCACCGGCCTCATTGCTCGTCCGCGTCGCCTCCAACGTTGATGGCGCTGCCGAATCGCCTTCAAGTCCCACCCTCGCCTCCGACGCAGCGAGCCCAGCCAACAGTGACCGCATCGGACACGACCGGACGGGGCAGAAGCGGTCTGCTCCCCGGTTCGGGCCCCAGCGCAGGGGGCATGTCCAGTCTGGTCTCGAAACATCGCCATCCGGGATAGCACGTCTGCTTTCCCCTCCTGGAGGTCATCATGCGAACAAACTGGCGGGTTTGGCTCAAGTCCATCGGGGCTGCGATCGGTGTCGCGGCCGGCGCGGTTGGGTGCGGTCAGGTCGACGACGCGGCGGCTCCCGCAGCCAGGCTGGCCCCTGACAACGGCGCGTCCCTGGAAGGCCACGACGTCGGCGGCCATAGCGCCGAGGCCACCACGCTTTACGTCTGGGCCAGCGATCAGGCCCACCTCGCTCCGGATTTTCTCGCGGTCATCGATTTCGACCGTCGGTCGAAGGACTATGGCAAGGTGCTCCGCACTGTGCCGATCCCGCCTCCAGGCAACATCGGCAACGAACCCCATCATTGCCACACCTCGGCCGATCACAACATCCTGGCGTGTGGTGGACTTCTCAGCGTCCTCAAGGGACAGAACGGGATCTTCTTCTTCGACATCAGCGAGGCGCGCCAACCAAAGTTCTTGTTCTCGACGAAAGCGCCAAGCTCGAGCATCACCGACGACTTCTTCCCGCTGCCGGAGGGTGGGTTCCTGGTTACCAATATGGGGTCGGCATCGGGCGGGCCGGGCGGCCGGGTCGTCGAATTC
>JBDTOH010000332.1:0-6520 GCA_039933355.1 Gemmatimonadota bacterium
ACCCGCGACCCTCAGCTTGGAAGGCTGATGCTCTACCAACTGAGCTACACCCGCCTAACGAACCCTCACCACGCGCCCGACTTCACTCCCCAATGGTGGGGGTAGGATTCGAACCTACGTAGGGCGAAGCCCGGCAGATTTACAGTCTGCTGCCATTAGCCACTCGGCCACCCCACCAACACCATGCACCGCGAAACGGAACCCCGCTCACCAACGCGGGGTTCGGTTCCGTCCTAACGCTTCCTGCCTCACTGGAGCTGACGAAGGGACTCGAACCCTTAACCTGCTGATTACAAATCAGCTGCTCCGCCAGTTGAGCTACGTCAGCAGAAAGCCTGCAGATTTTGACAGACGCTTATTCTACAAGCACTTAGGCTGGGAGTCAATTGGGGGATTGGAGGCGGGGGGAAGAGGGGACGGGGACCGGGGGCCGGGGACGGGGGATCCGGGACCGGGTACCTTGGTGCCCCTCTGGTTTTCTGACCCCGTCGCCCGGCCTTGAGGGCGGGATGGGCGGGGAGTGATATCGGTCGCATTCCGATCCAGCTGAACCCTGCAGGCCCGCTGCTCCGGACTCGTCCTCTTCCCGCGGTCCGGTCCCAGCGCTTCCATCTTCCCTTCCCAATCCTCAGCCAGCCAACAGGCCGTCTAACGCCTGCCTGTCCACCGCCCCCACCAGCCGGCCCCGCTCCTTGCCCCGGTCGAACGCGATGATCGTCGGAATGCCCCGGATTCCGAATCGCTGCGACACCCCAGCGTTCCGGTCGGTATCGACCTTGAGGACCAGCACGTCGCCTTTACGGTCCCGGGCGAACTTGTCGAGGACCGGAGCCATGATCTTACAGGGGCCGCACCAGTCTGCGTAGAAATCCACCACCACCGGAACGCCGGCCGAATTGACGATCCGGTCGAAGTCTGCTTCGGAGGCCGGGACCGGGGCATCGAGCCGAAGCGGAAGCTGACAACCGCCGCACTTAGGACCGTCGCCGAGCCGGCGTAAATCGACCCGGTTGAGCCGGTTGCAGGAAGGGCACCGAATGGTGACGGGGCGGGGAGGAGACTCGGTGGTCATGGAAGCTCCCGGAGTGGGGCGTCGAGGTTCGGTTCTGGGGCTTGGGGATCCGCAGGGACCAATCACTCGAGCCAGTACGAACGCAGAGCACTATGCCTTGTCGATTCCGCACAAGAGGGGAATATCCTACCGGCGTGACGCAGAACGAGCCCGCATTTCGTCGGTCAGGACACCGGCCCGGACCGGGCTAGAGCCTGTCAACCACCTCTGCGCTGCCGTCGCGCCGATCCCGAACGTCGAATTCGTTGTCGGCGAGCAGTCTTCGAATTCGATCCGCCTCGACGAAGTCACGGCTCTTCTTCGCGTCCGCCCTGCGGGAGGCCCAGCCCCTGGCCCAGTCGAGTCGCTCTGTTGCCCCGGCTGGTGGGGCATCGGCCAACGGACCGCCCGGCCCAGTTCCAGCCCCGACCTGGATCCGGGTTTGCTGGTGTCCGATGGCCAGCACCCGGTCCGCGAACTGCCATGCCGCGCTCGCCCGCTCCGAAGGCGGAGCCCCGCCGTCGAGAAAGCGATTGCCTTCCCGCACGAAGTCGAACACTGCCGCAACCGCGCGCGGGGAGTTGAGATCGTCGTCGAGACCCTCGCGCACCTCTCGCTCGAGACGCTCGGCAGCCCCGTCCCAATCGGCCGACGGCCGCCGCTCCAATCCGACGAGGCGCGTAGCGAACTCACCGAGCCGTCTGGTTCCCTCCCGGGCGGCGGCCAAGCCTTCGTCGGTAAGGTCGAGCTGCTGGCGATAGTGGGTCTGGTATATAAGGAGGCGGATGGCAGCCGCCTCGATTCCGTCTTCCCGTAGGTCGCGCGGCGTGGTGACGTTCCCGAACCGCTTCGACATCTTGGTTCCGCGGACGTTCAGGAACTCGCCGTGCAGCCAGTAGCGCGAGAACAGCTCCTCACCGGTATAGGCGCAGCTCTCGGCGATCTCATCCTCGTGATGAGGAAAGATCAGATCGACCCCGCCCGTGTGGATGTCGAGCACTTTGGCGCCATACTTTTTCCCGATCAGGTCCAGCGCCATCGCCGCGCACTCGAGATGCCAACCCGGGCGCCCGCGACCGAACGGAGCATCCCAGGCCGCGCCGGTCTTCTCGTCGTCGGGACGCGCGGCCTTCCACAAGACAAAGTCATGGGCATCCTCCTTGGCGTACTCGTCGCTGAGCACCCGGCCGCTCGCACCACTCTTGAGCTCCCGCGAATCGAGCCGGGAAAGTCTCCCGTATGCCGGGAAGCGGGCAATCGAGTAGTACACCGAGCCGTCCTCGCCCCGGTAGGCGGTCCCCTTCTCGAGCAGTCCTGCGACGAGCTGAATCATGGGGCCGATGAACTCGGTCGCACGAGGATAGACGTGCGCGGCAGTGATTCGGAGATACTCCCGATCCTCGTGAAAAGCGGCGATGAATGGGGTAACCAGCTCCCCAATCGAAAGCCCCCGCTCCACCGCGGCCTTGATCAACCTGTCGTCCACATCCGTCAGATTCATGATGTGATACACGTCGAATCCGCTGGCCTCGAGCCAGCGGCGTAGCAAGTCGACGAACAGGAACGTTCTGAAATTCCCGATGTGAGCGTAGTTGTAGACTGTCGGACCGCAGGAATAGAGCGTCACTCGAGGCGGAACGAGCGGCACGAACGTTTCGATCCGGCGCGTCAACGTGTTGTAGAGTCGAAGGGAGCTCACGAGGGGCCTATCGCGGCGAGGGCAGCTGAGGCGCTGCGGCGCGGTCAACCGGCGACGAAGCACCAGCGACCAGGGCGGCGTCAGGCAAGGCGCCGCGAAGCGGGGCGAGCCCCGACGGCACCACGAAAGGAATCGCGATTCGCTCGCGGTCGAGGCGGCTCTTGATTCTCCTGCGGAATTCCCGCGCGACATCCCACTGCGCGCCGGGCCGGGTTCGGATCTGGGTGCGGATGACCACCCCGCGCTCCGTCAGTCCTTCGACGCCGGCCACCTCGGGGAGACCGTCGAGCCGCTGCTGCCACTCCGGATCGCGGCGGAACTGCTCGAGCTCATCGCGAAAAACCGCGATCACGCGGTCGACATCCTCGACATAGCTCACCGCAACCTCGATGACCGCCCGCGACCATCCCCGAGTCAGATTGCTGACGAGACTGATCGCCCCGTTCTGAATGATGTGAAGGCTGCCGTACGCGTCGCGGAGCATCACGATCCTCAGCGTCATTCGCTCGACCACGCCCGACTTCGAACCAACCTCGATGACGTCACCGACGACGAACTGGTTCTCGAAAAGGATGAAAAACCCCGCGATGAGGTCCTTGACGAGGCTTTGCGCTCCAAACGATACCGCGAGGCTCAGGATCCCGAATCCCGTGAGGATCGGCCCGATGTCGATGAACTGATTGAGGGTGAGCGACACGACCGCGATGAAGATCACCACCCGGCCGACGCTCCGAAGCAGCTGAGCAATCGTCTGCCCGCGCTTCTCCGCCGCGGTCATCGAGAAATCGTCGCCGTCGTCGACCGACGCGAGAATCCGTTTGGAGATCAGCCGGATGCCGCGGCTGACGAGCCAACCCACGATCCAGATGAGCGCGATCTGGACCACGACCCTGAGGACGCGGCCGGGATCGATGCCGAAAATTGCCGCGAAACGCTCGAGAGCCTGCTGAATCGACACTGGTTGACGCCTGGGCCGTGGGAAGGTCCTGTGGAGTGCGGTAAACTAGGAGTCCGTGTGCGCCATTTCCAGGCCTCCGACCCTCCCCGCCGCTCCCGGCTGCTGGGACGAACTCGTCCTCGGCGATCCGGATACATCTACAGGGCAGACCACCCGCGAGGCAACCACGCCGCAGCCCGACGCAAGACATGCAGCGAGGACCGCTTCAGGCGTCAGATCTGCAAGCTCGACAAGCATCCCATCAGGGCTCACCTGGGCGGTCGGCAGAAGCATCGTCAGCCGCCGAAGCGCCGGAGGCCCCGGAACGTAGAGGCGCAGCTGAAGCACGGCTGGGCAACGCATCACCCAACCTGCGCCCGCCGTTTGAGGCTCCGTGATCCAAAAGGCGAGCCGGTAGACCAGAAAACGCGATCCGCTCGCCCTCGCTCATCGAGCGTTGATCCACCCTCCCGGCCCGCTATCCAACAGCGTCGGGTGGCCGATAGACGAGCACCGGCGTGGTGCCCCCTCGGATGACCTTATCCGCCACGCTGCCGAGCAGGAAACGCCTAACGCCGCTCGCGCCGTGGGTCGACATCGCGACCAGGTCGTGATGATCCTTCTCGGCGTGACCGAGGATGGTCATGGCCGCTCCCAGCGCGACGACAACCTTTGTAGCGACCTCGAGCCCGCCGGCCCGCAGGCGATCCGCCACGCCGGAGAGATACTGCTGAGCCTCGCTGCGACGGGCCTCGAGGAGCTCCGGCTCGAGCGCCACCGGAAAAGGGAAGGCGTTCCCGGCGCCGAGGATCGGCTCGACCACGGTGAGCAGCGTGATGCGCGCCCGGGCGACGTGCGCGAAGGTCTTGACCGGATCGAGGATGGCCTCGGAGACAGGCGACAGATCGAGAGGCACCAGGATATCGCGGACGTCGAAGGACGAGGACGGAACGGAGTCGCCCTCCTGCGGACGGAGCAGAAGAATGGGAGTTGAGACGTGTCGAACGAGATGGTCGGCGACACTGCCTAACCAGAACCGGCTGAGCGCGCCCCGCCCATGGGTCGACATCACGATGAGGTCGGGCGCCCTCTTCGTCACCACGGTCACGATCGTCGCCGCGGCCGGTCCATCAACGACCTCGTACTCCGCCGGTCCGGCGCCCACGACCCCGAGCTCCCGCGCGAGAGCGGCGAGGTACGCCTCGGCCTGCGCTCTTCGTCCGAGCTCGTCGAGTCCCCCGGCAATCGGCAGGTCGACCGCAGGGACCCGCGCCGTCAGCGGTTCATGGACGATCAGCAACCGCAACCGGGCCCCCGCCGCCCGAGCGAGGCTGGCAGCCACGGGCAACGCGTGCTCAGCAAATCGAGATCCGTCCAGGGGAACGACGATGGAACGCGGCATCTTACGACCCTCCAAAACGACGGTGAGATCAAGCGAAGGCGACTCCCGGCCGATTGACGATGAAGCCGGCGGCAGAGAGCCGTTGCTTCAGTGCATCCCGACCGACAGCAGCCACCACCCAGCGACTGCAGCTACCGCCATCGACGCAAGCGCGGGAACGGCCAGCCGTCGAAAGGCGCCCGTGCCGAGGACCAGAGCGAGGCCCGCCTTGAGCAGCGTGTTGGCGATGACGCCGACCAGTAGCGCTCGTGCCGCTATGCGGATCGAGTCGGACTGCTCGGCCAGCCGGCTCAGACTCATGGTGAGCGCGTCGACGTCGGTCAGGCCGATGATCGCCGCCCCGGCAAGAATACCCGACGAACCGAACCGCCGGGTGATCAGCTCCATGCCGAGAAGCACGATCTGGAACGCGATCGCCATCCGAATCGCCGACCCGAGTTGCAGCGGGTTAGCCGGTTCGGACGTGACGCCCGGCGCGCCCCGGCCGCGAGCTCGGATCCACCAGGCGGCAACGACGACGACGCCGGTGAGGAAGAGCGGAATGAGCGCGAGAATGGCCGGCCCGGTCAGATCGGCGTTGAGCGCGGTGATGATGACGACGACCCGGGGAACCAGGACGACAGAAGCGGCAACCGCACCGAGAGCGAGCGGTTTCGCCTGAGCGGGCTCGCGGTGGCTCAGGCGGGCGAACGTCAGCGTCACCGCGGTGGACGACAGAAGTCCACCGAGCGCGCCGGCCAGCGGGTAGCCGCGCGCGTCGCCGAACGATCGCCGGACCAGATAAGCGGCGAAATTGAGCCCGGAAAAGAGCAGCACCACGGTCCAGAGCGCACGCGGGCGGATCACACCGAGCGGCCCGAACGGCCCTGCAGGAAGCAGCGGCAGGACGACCAGAGCCAAGACGGCGAACTGGAGAGCGGCTCGCATCTCCACCTCACCGATCCGGCCGACGAACCGGTGGATCGCCCCCTTTTCCCCGAGCGCGAGCACGACCACTGCAGTCGCGCCGCTCGCGACCCGGATCTCCCCGACTCCGGCCACGAGACCGAGCGCGAGCACCACGATCGCTGCCGCTTCGGTGGTCCCGTCGATCCCACCCGCCACCCGGCGGGCGGCGATCACGTAGGCGGCCAGGATCAGCCCACCCGCAGCGGCGAGGAGGGCGACTCCGGCGGCAACGGCCACCTCCGAAATGAGCCAACCCGCCAAGCCGCCTAACAGGCCGAGGAGAAGGAACGTGCGAACTCCGGCAAACCGCGCCTGCGGCCCCGAGGCGTGCCCCGACCACTCCCGCTCGATTCCGACGGCCAACCCGGCGAGGGCGGCCGCAGCGAGGTTCCGCGCGAGCATGAGCTCCGACATGCAGCCACCACCCAAGAACGACGAGACGAAGCGCTTTCGCAACTTCATGAGCTATGACCGGCGCTGGCT
>JBDTOH010000333.1:0-6512 GCA_039933355.1 Gemmatimonadota bacterium
GGACGACCTCGCGGACCGCCCGCCCGCCCGGGACTCGGGCGCTGACGATCACGGTGAAGGATCCGGTCGAGCCGGAATGAATCAAGCCGTCCGGGTCGACTTTGGCCTCGAAGTAGGCGCCTTGGCCGACGTACGAGACCTGCATGTTGGGAACCGCTTTGCCGAGCGAGTCGACGCCGGTAGTCGAAAGCCGCAACGTATCCTGGGCGGTCATCGTGACCCTGAGACCGGGAGACACCACGAGCTTCGCGATCGGGTTGTCGAGCGCGACCGCCGGCGTGGGCGGCTGGGTTGGCGTTTGGAGGAGGAGGAGTGCGGCGAGGATCATCTGCTGGCCTTAGAGTAGGGAATTGGGAATCGGGAATCGGGGATCGGGAAAACGCCTGGAATCACCCCACGCGCGAATTGTTCGATTCCCCGTTCCCTGTTCCCTATTGCCTCGTCTTTGTCTTAGCTGGTCGGCGGCGAGAAGGCCGTCTGACTTTCAATCCACGAACGATAATACGCATTGTCCTCGATCGGCGTGACCTCCCTTGCCACCTTGAGCGGGCGGAAGGTGTCCATCATGACCGCAAGCTCTTTGGTGTGAGTGGCGCCGATGCTCGCTTCCATCCGTCCCGGATGGGGACCGTGCGGAATGCCGTCGGGATGCAGCGTGATACTCCCGTACTCGATCCCTTTGCGGCTCATGAACTCGCTCGAGGCATAGTACAGCACCTCGTCCGAATCGACGTTGCTGTGATTGTACGGCGCCGGAATGGCATCCGGATGGAAATCGTACGGGCGCGGACAGAACGAGCAGATCACGAACCCGTCGCCCTGAAACGTCTGGTGAACCGGCGGCGGCTGATGGACCCGGCCGACGATCGGTTCGAAATCCTCGATGTTGAAGGCCCACGGATAGAACATGCCGTCCCACCCGATCACGTCGAACGGATGGTGGTCGAGCACGAACTCGTTGAGCCCGTGATGCTGCTTGACGACAATCGGGAACTCGCCCCGCTCGTCATACGTCTTGAGCTCTCGCGGAATCCGGAAATCCCGCTCGCTGTACGGCGCGCCTTCGACGATCTGGCCATACTCGTTGCGGTACCGGGACGGCGTCCTTACATAGCCTCGGCTTTCGATGATGAGCAGCCGATGCGGCACCGGGTTCAGCTTGTACTGGTGCATGACGCCGCGCGGGATGACGAGATAGTCTCCGTCTCGGTATGGCAGGTCCCCGAACTGCGACTCGAGCACGCCGGTCCCTTGGCTCACATACACCACTTCATCGGCCTGCGCGTTGCGGTAGAAGTGGGTGTCGTTGAGCGTCGGACGGGCGAACAACATGGCGCAGTCGTCGTTGAAGAGCATGGGCACCCGATCGAGCGTCGGACTCCCGCCGTCGGCGAGCTGAGCCGTCTTGAAGTGCCGGTGCCGGAGGGTCGGATCGGGATCCGCCTGATAGGCCGTCTCTTGGAGACGCCGCAGCGACAGGATCGTGGTCGGCGGATAGACGTGGTAGAGCAATGAGGACGGGCCGGTGAATCCCTCGTTGCCCATCAGCTGCTCGTTGTAAATCCCGCCGTCCGGCTTGCGGAACACTGTATGCCGCTTCCGCGGCTTCGAACCTAACGTGTGATAGACGGGCATCGACCCATGAACTGGTTGAGCGTGAACCGGTGACCGGCGGCGACCAAGGCCGGCGCTCCGGCAAACGGGTAGCGGAGCGTGCTAGAGATTGCCGCGCCGGGCCTGCTCTTGCTCGATCGACTCGAACAGCGCCCTGAAATTGCCCTTCCCGAACCCTTTGGCGCCTTTGCGCTGAATGATCTCGTAGAAGAGCGTCGGCCGATCCTGCACCGGCTTGCTGAAGATCTGGAGCAAGTAGCCTTCGTCGTCGCGGTCGACGAGAATCCCCAGGTCACGGAGCGGGCCCATGTCCTCGTCGATCTTACCGACCCGGTCGGCCAAGGTCGCATAGTACGCCTCCGGCGCCCGGAGGAACTCGACGCCCCGGTTGCGAAGCTCGGTGACGGTCGTGACGATGTCGTTGGTCGCCATGGCGATGTGCTGGACGCCCGGCCCCCGGTAGAAATCGAGGTACTCCTCGATCTGCGACTTCTTCTTGCCCGACGCCGGCTCGTTGATCGGGAACTTGATCCGGCCGTTGCCGTTCGACATCACCTTCGACATCAGGGACGAGTACTCGGTCGAGATGTCTTTGTCGTCGAACGTGAGCAGGTTGAAGAACCCGAGCACCCGCTCATAGAACCCGACCCACTCGTTCATCTTGCCGAGCTCGACGTTGCCGACACAGTGATCGACGTATTGGAGGCCGGTCGGGGCGGCAACGAGGGGCGAGGAGGACGCGACGAATCCGGGCAGAAAGAGCCCGCGATAGTTCCGCCGCTCGACGAGCGAGTGGATCGTGTCGCCGTACGTGCGGATCGCGGCGACCACGGCCTCGCCCTGGTCGTCCTTGTGGACCGTCGGCTCGTGCACCGGGGTCGCGCCCCGCTCGACCGCCGTCTTGAACGCGGCGCGAGCATCGTCGACCCAGAACGCCAGATCCCGCACGCCGTCTCCGTGTTTGGCCACGTGCGCGGCGATCTCTCCTTCGGGACCTAACGGCGAGGTGAGAACCAGACGGATCTTGTTTTGGACGAGGAGATAGCTGGCCCGGTCCCGGACGCCGGTCTCCGGCCCGCGGTATCCGATCCGTTCGAAGCCGAACGCACCGGAGTAATAGATGGCCGACTGTTTCGCATTGCCGACGTAGAACTCGATGTAGTCGGTCCCGTTGATCGGGAAAGCGTCGGTCGTGTGCTGCTCGGGCAGGACTTGGGTTGCCATGGCATCGGGCTCCGGATCGGGCTTCCCCAATCTACCTTACCGGCCCCGACGACGGTACGGCTGGAAAGGCGCCCGCCTCACGCTCCCGGCGCGTCAATAGTTACACGTTGCAATGATTTCCACAGACGGGACCGGACTCTGATCAGCAACGTGACCGCGGCCACGACGAGGCCGAGGACGAGCCCCCACCAGAAGCCGACCGGGCCGCGGTCGAGCTTGAACCCGAGCCAGAGACAGACCGGAAGCCCGACCACCCAGTAGCCGAACGCGTTGAGCAACATCGGGACCCGGGTGTCCCCTGCCCCGCGGAGCACACCGCACGCGATCGCTTGAGTTCCATCGAAGATCTGAAAGATCCCCGCAAGCGGGATCAGCGCCGCGGCCACGGCCAGCACTCCGGGATCGTTCGTGTACACGGCTCCCAACGCCCTTGGGAGGAGAAGAAACGTGGTCGCGCCGGCCGCCATGACGACTGCTCCGGTCGCCAGGGCCGCCGCGGCCGCCCGGCGGGCACCGTGCGGATCGCCGGCGCCGATGCTGCGACCGACCAGCACGCCGGCCGCGGCGCCGATCCCGAGCGCGACCATGAAAGCGAGCGCCGCCAGATTGAGCGCGATCTGGTGACCGGCAACGGCCTCCACTCCGATCCGGCCGAGCAACAGGCCGACCAGCCCGAAGACGCCGTACTCGAGCAGGATCTGAAGGCCGATCGGAAAGCCGAGCCAGAGCATCCGGCCTAACGGTGCGGGCGCGAGCGAGTCGGCTCGCCACGGCACCAGGCGCGGCCCGATCACCCGCCATGCCGCCGCGATCAGAAGCGCCCACATCGCCCACCGGCCAACCGTGGTCGCGATCGCCGACCCGATGACGCCGAGCTTGGGCAGGCCGAGGTGTCCGAAGATCAGCGCCCAGTCGAGCACCAGGTTGATCACGTTGGCCACCACGATCACGACGACCAGCGCGCGGACCCGGCCGATGGCTTGGAGGACTTGCCGGGCGGCAAGAAACCCGAAGTACGGGAGCACGCCGGGCCAGGTCCATTTCATGTAGGCGAGCGCAAGCTGGACGATTTCGGGCGCCAGGCCGAATCGCCGGAGCACCGGGCCCGTCAACAGGAACATGAGCGCAGACGGGATGGTGACGAGAAGGGCCAGCACCTGACCGCGCTGGACGCCCCGGGTAATGGCGAGCTGGTCCCCGGCCCCGACCGCCTGCGAGACGATGGGATCGAGCGAATAGATGATCCCCATGCCGACGCAGATGATCAGGAAGAAGTAGACGTTGGCCACCGCGACCGCGGCCAGCGCCGGAGCGGAAACCCGGCCGACCATGATCGTATCGACGATGCCCATCAGCATCAGGCCGACTTGGACAGCGACCAGCGGAATGGCGAGCTGGATCAGGTCGCCGAAGTCGCGCCGGGTCGGGCGATCGAGGTGGACCGGCCTCGTCGACGGACGATTCCGGAGATCGGGGTGAGTCAGGGGAGCAGGCCGGGTCTCATGAGGCGGGAAAAGCTAACCAACCCCCGCGGGCGATTCACCTCGGGCATCGGCGCGGAGACGGCGCGTCCCTCAGGGGCGCACCGACTCGAGCTCGGGAAAGTCGGCCTCGGCATAGGAAGCGCCCCCGCTGATCTTGGCGGCCACCGCCTCCCGCTCCCGCGCTCGAAGCTCGACCCGCCGGATCTTGCCCGAGATGGTCTTCGGCAGCTCGGCGAACTCGAGCCGGCGGATCCGCTTGTACGGGGCGAGCCGCGCCCGGGTGAACTGCAGAATCGAGAGGGCCAGCTCGCGCGAGGGCGTGAACCCGGCCCGCAGCGCCACGAACGCCTTCGGAACCGTTAGGCGGACCGGATCGGGGCTTTCGACCACCCCGGCCTCCGCGACCGCGGGATGCTCGATCAGCACGCTCTCGAGCTCGAACGGGCTGATCCGGTAGTCCGAGCACTTGAAGACATCGTCGGCACGGCCCACGTAGGTGATGTATCCGTCCTCGTCGCGCACGGCGACATCGCCGGTCGAATAGAATCCTCGGTCCTGGGCGGCCGCCATCTTCGCCGGGTCGTCCAGGTACCCGACCATGAGCCCGCACGGCCGCTTCCCGCGCAACGTGACGCAGATCTCGCCGGAGTCGCCGGCGCGCCCGTCCGCATCGACCAGATCGATATTGTAACCCGGCATCGGGCGTCCCATCGACCCCGGCTTCACCGGCTGCCCCGGCGTGTTACCGACTACCAGCGTGGTCTCCGTTTGCCCGTAGCCGTCCCGGATGGTGATGCCCCACGCCTGGCGGACTTGGTCGATCACCTCCGGATTGCACGGCTCCCCCGCGCTCAGCGCCTCGCGCAGGCTCACCTTGTAGCGGCTCAGATCCTCCGAGATCACCATGCGCCATACCGTGGGCGGAGCGCAGAGGGTCGCGATCTCCGCCCGGCCGATCAGCGTCAAGAGCGCCGCTGCGTCGAATCGCGGCGAGTCGTACACCACGATCGTCGCGCCCGCGTTCCACGGGCCGAAGAAGCTGCTGTACGCGTGCTTCGCCCAGCCGGGGGAGCTGATGTTGAGGTGTCGGTCGCCCTCCTTCACGCCGAGCCAATACATCGTCGTGAGGTGCCCGACCGGGAAGCTCTCGTGGGTATGGAGGACGAGCTTGGGCTTGGCGGTGGTACCGGACGTGAAGTAGAGGAGCAAGGGATCGCTCGCCAGCGTCACACCATCCACGCGGAAGCCGGTCGGTGCGGAGTCCGCCTCGGCATAGGACCGCCAGCCGGCGCTCGGTTTCCCGACCAGCAGCTTCGTGAACCGGGCGGTCATCCCTTCGAATTTCGCCGCCCCCGTCGCATCGGTGACCACGTGACGCACACCGCCGCGCTCGAACCGGTCGGCCAAGTCCGACGGAGTGAGCTGCGGGGTCGCCGGAACGACCACGACGCCCAGCTTCATCGCGCCGAGGATGACCTCCCACAGCGGCACCGAGTTGGGCAGCATGAGGAGGAGTCGATCTCCCCGTTCCGCGCCCATCGCGCGGAGCAGGTTCGCGACCTGATTCGAACGGTCGCGAAGCTCGGCGAAGGACCGCGACGTATCGCCGCCGTCGGCCCGGATGATCCGGAGCGCCGGGGCCGCGTTGTTCGTGGCGTACTCGTCGAAGTAGTCGAGCGCCCAGTTGAACCGGTCGAGCTCGGGCCAGCGGAACTCGCGCACGGCACGATCGTAGTCGTCACGATACCGGACCAGAAGGTCGCGCGCGGCGAGGAATTGAGAGGCGGACACGGTAAGCCTCGGAGTCGCTGGGACGATGGATGTGACCGGCTAGATCATGCTACCCGAACCCGGCGGATTGCACCAGTGCGCCGCGGCAGGGCTGGCCGCGCCGCCGCGCGGTTAGGCAAACGCGATTCGGGTCCCCCGTCCCAGGGCGACGGCCTTGCAATAGATCGCCGCGGCGCACGCCGTGTCCTGGAGAGCGGTGCCGGTGGCATCGTAGAGGGTGATCTCCTCGGCGGTGCGCCGCCCGGGCTTCTTGCCGGCGATGATCTCACCGAGCTCGGCGTGGACATCGGCTTCCGTGAGAAGGCCCGCGGTGATCGCATGGTGCAGCTCGCCCACGTGGGCGCATTGCGCGGTCACGTCGGTTACGACCGTCGCACGTGCGAGCAGCTGGGCCTCGAT
>JBDTOH010000334.1:0-6456 GCA_039933355.1 Gemmatimonadota bacterium
CCGCGCTCCTTGCGCGCGATGATCCTCGACGGCGCGTCACCCGTTTCTCTCGCTGTGCAGCGCCCACCCCGCGCTGAGGCTGAAGGCGCTGTGCCCCGCATCGGTGCCCACGGTGGCATACCCCTCATGCACGGTCGACGCGTACTGGTTGTCCACCGATCCCGCGTATCCGCCGGCACCACCATCAGGAAGCGGCCGTTCCAGTCATCCGGGAGCCGTGCGACGATGTGCGTTTCCTCGTCAATGGTGGCCTCGATGCGACAATGTGGTTTGTGGCCGAGCGCGCGCAGCGAGTCGGTGGAGGGGACCGCACTCACAGCCGTGATGTGCGCGTTCGGAAGGGCGATCCGCAGAGCGGCCGCGCACTCCACTGCCGCTCGTGGAGCTCGGGTGCCATGCTCGACGCGCACCGTCTGTGCCGCCGGTAGAATCGATAGCAGGAGAAGTGAAAGCATGGATGAATTACGCGGCCTTCAAGGGCCCGATGATCTTGTAGTTACTGAGTACGATGCCGGACGAAAATGCGTGCGTGCTGACCAGCTCGAATGCGAGTGCTGACGTTCCTTCTGCAAAGAAGCGCTTGCCCGTGCCCAACAGGACGGGATTGACGGCCAGCAGGACCTCATCCGCCAGCCCGTGTTCGAGCAGCGTTGTTGTCAGCGTGGAGCTGCCCGAGAGGATAAGGTTCGGGCCGTCCTGCGACTTGATGCGGCGAACGCCCTCGACGAGGTCCGGTCCAACGCCCGCAAACGGGCCCCACTCGAGACTTGCGGGACGATGGGTTGCGACAAATTTCGTCGCCGCATTGAGGCCGTCCCCCATCGGACTCCTCGGCGCCTTAGGCCAGAAGCCCGACCACATATCGTAGGTGCGACGGCCCAGCAGGAGATCGAAGCGCTCACCATACGCGGCGAGCATGGCATCTCTGCCGGCGGGCGTCCGATAGGGCGCGGTCCAATCGCTGTACGGGAAATCGCCGTCATCGGCGGAGTGCTGGATCACGCCGTCCAGCGAGATGTGTTCGATGATTGTGAGCTTTCTCATCCAGTCGTGCTTGCCTCTGCCGGCATCGGGAAGCGTTCTTGGAACCACGCTTGCCACAGCGGTGTCTCGCGAGCGACGGTCTCGGCCGCCTGATCGCCGTAGTGGAAGCAGCTCAGCGCTACCATGCTCTGGCCGCCCACGTTGAAGGCGCCAAAGGCGGCTACGCCCGGCCCTGGCTTGTCGAGTCGCAGCAAGGCGTCGCACGGACTTTCGCTGAGATACTCCGCCACGCCGCCGAGCGCGGGGACACCTGCGGGCGACGTCCAACTTTGCCCGACGCTCAAGCCCTTCAGTCCAAATGCGGCGGTCAGCGCTTCCCAGGCCTCTCCTTCCGTTCCGGCGACCGGAGCGACCATCTGCATGATCGCCGAGCGTTGGCCTCGGAAGTGCGTGAGATAGATCCGCAGGGTGCGGAAGAAGCCGGGCCAGCCGTGCCTTGTGGATTCAAGCTGGTTGTCCCAGTCATCGGTGCTGGAGAAGAGGCTATTCACCACACGAACCAGGCACACGCCACCCGCGCGCGCCTGGACGCTCCACTCGGCTGCGATGGGCGGCGCACCACCCCAGCCCTCGCCCTGCGCGGTAAACATTCGAGGCGGATCCCAGGCCGTCACGGCAGCACGGGGCGCGAAACCCGGGCCGAAATTATACGTCACCGCGACGGGCCTTCCGTCGCTCTCCTCGAACTCCGTCGGCACGAACCAGGACGAGATTCCGGGCCCCGTAGCAATGGCGTGCCAGACTTCCTCCGGCGTGCCCGGGACCTCGACATCCACTTGGACGGAACGGCGTCCGGAGGCTTCTTTTTTCAGGCTCATGATGGCTCCTTTCGAAACGAGTTTGGTGATGGCCTCGGCGAGTCATTGACAACTTTTATTGTCAATACTCTCCTGATTGCTTCGCTGAGTCGCCACTTGACCCGCTCGCCGTTCGTTCGGTTTTCCCGGGGCGATTCACGTCAGTTTCCGCTGGGCGAGTTGATGCCTCACGACCTGATCGAAACGATCGGGAGTCTTCCGCTGAAGCAGAGCTCGGCGAAGGCGGCACTAAAACGCAAGCCGACAAGAGCCGCCCGCCGCAAGTCGCCCTGAGCTATTTCATCGACTGCACATGCGCCACGAACTGATCGAGGGCGATCTCGGTCCCCTGCAGAAAACCATTCGATTTATTTTTCTCAAAGTCAGCTTCATCCCGATGCAGCGCCGTGAAGACGTAGCGAGTCCCGGTTCC
Source organism: Gemmatimonadota bacterium (assembly GCA_039933355.1). GTDB lineage: Bacteria > Gemmatimonadota > Gemmatimonadetes > Gemmatimonadales > GWC2-71-9 > SHZU01. The sequence goes on from JBDTOH010000334.1 coordinate 2,275, forward strand.
CACAGTTTCCATCGAGACAATGGCGGTGATCGGAATGTCGTCAAAGACGGCCGGGCGATAGTCGGGAAACAACATCGAAGTCCAGACAAGTCGCTCCAGGGGAATGACGTCCAGGAAACAGCCGAGGTTGGGGACCTCCTGACCATCTGCTGTTGCGATGTCGATTCTGAAGATGCCGCCCGGTCGCACGTCCATTTCGCAATGCGAAACACGCCCCCAGGCCTTGGGCATGTACCACTCCTTGAGATGTTCCGGCTTCGTGATCGCTTCCCAGACGAGATGCTTGGGAGCGTCGACGAACCGTTCGAGAGCAAAATCAAGTTTCGGATTGATTGTGAAGGGCTTGCTCATGATTTGGATTCCTTCTCCTTGAGTTGTTTGACGTATTCGTCGAACCGGTCCAATCGGGCTTCCCACAACCGACGCTGCGCGGTCAGCCAATCTTCAACGACTTTGAACCGTGCGGGTGCGATCTCATAAGTCCGCACCCGCCCATGCTTCTTCGACTTCACCAGTCGGCTGTGTTCGAGAACCGATAGGTGTTGCACGAACGAGGGGAGTTTCATGTCGAACGGTGCCGCCAGTTCGCTGACTGTCGCCGGTCCGACAGACAGTTGCTCCAGGACTTTCCGCCGAGTCGAATTGGACAAGGCATAAAAAACGTCGTCAGCGACTGCGGATTGAACCATGCCGGCACCATTCGATTGCTTGGGTGACCCGATCTGACTGAGAGAACCTATCACCGGAAAACACTAAGGTCAATACCTAAGTATTGGTTTGCTCAGATCTTCGAAATCCGGTGACTGGCAGGGGATCGCTATGGCAGCTTCGTTCGCACACGACCGAGCCGGGCGCTGGAGCTGTCAACCGCAGATTGCTCGGCACACAGCTCGCGGCCGCGACAGGACTCCGGCCCACGCCGTGGCGACGGGCCTCGGCCCGGACGGCTAGCACCGTAGTCGTGCAACATGGCCACAGATATCCAGCAAAGGGATCAGGTGGACTCCGACGATCCGAAGGAGCCGCTGCGTGGAGTCGTCAACCGCGACGATGATTGCGCCGTCGGAGCCCGTCGAAGAATACCAGCGACCACATACTCCGTTCAGCGTCGCAAGCACGGCCTCGTGAGACTACGTTACGCCAGGTCAAGCAGCGCGCTCCCCGATGGTGCGCGACGATCTCCTTCAAATGAGGTGACTCATGTTCGATGCCGAGGTGCGCCGTCCTGAACGCCGCAGCCGCCGCCGCCGCATCGCGGCAGGCGTCGCGTTGGCCCTGATCACCCCGTGGTTTGCCGCCCGATCTCAGGACGCCGCTCGAGCACCGGCACCCGCGAGTCCTCCACAGGACTCGGCGTACTACCGTGAGTACGGCTATGTCGCCCTCCGCGACGGCGTCCGGCTGGCTTACGTGGCGTACCGCCCCCGCCGCGAGGGAAAATATCCGGCCATCGTCCAGTACGACCCGTACGTCGCCGCGGGCTCCGGCCCCTCGCGCGGCTGGCTCGACAAGGGGTACGCCTATGTCGGCGTGAGCGTGCGGGGGACGGGGTGTTCGCAAGGCAGTTTCAGGTTCATGGACGGCGAGTCGCACGGAGCGGACGGCGCCGAAGTCATCAACTGGATCGCCCGACAGCCGTGGAGCACCCAGGCCGTGGGCCTCTGGGGCTCGTCGTATCCGGCGCACACGGCGTACTACGTCGCGGCCAAACACCCTCCCGCCCTCAAGGCGATGGTTACCTCGAGCATCACGGCCAACATCTACGAGGATGCGTTGTATCCCGGCGGTCTGTTCAACATCGGGTTTACCTCCCGCTGGTTTCTCCTCTATCAGCCGGCGCTCTCGAAGGTCGGCATGGATTCGCGAATTACTTGGGGCGATACGGAATGCCAGCACAATGCCGATGCCCGTCCGCCGCACGACTACGTCGCCGAGGTGATGCGACACCCGTTTGACGACGCATTCTGGAAGCTGCGGGCGACGGAGACCTACGTCGATCGTGTAAGAGTTCCCACCATCGTCGGGATGGGTTGGCAGGATTTCCAGACCCAGATCACAGGGGGGATCACCCTTTACCACCACCTCACCGTGCCGAAGCGCCTCTATCTCCTGCCGGGCGGCCATGGCGTCGTGCTCGGCCAGAAGGTCTTTCAGGATGACCAGGTCCGCTGGTTCGATCGGTGGCTCAAAGGGACGGAGAACGGGGTCGACAAGGAGCAACCGGTCACCGTGTTCTGGGAAGTATCCCGCAAAGGCGGCACCGCGCTCGGCGGCGGCCAGTCCACGCCCAACTGGATCTCGACGTACGCCGCGTGGCCCGCACCCGAAGCGCGGTCGCAAGCGTTCTACCTAACGGGCGACGGGCAGCTCAGCAGTACCAAACCCACCTCCGCCGACCAGGTGGCTCCCCGGAAGTACACCTATCCCACCGGGACCGAGCTCATCGGAACCAACGCACAATTCTCAGTGCCGGTCGAGCCGGAAGGCGTGCTGGTCTACCGAAGCCCGCCGATGACCGATGACCTCACCATACTCGGCGCACCGCAGCTGACGTTTTATGTGAGCATCGACCACGAGGATGCCGACTTCGTCGTCGACCTCCACGACCTCTATCCGAACGGCGACGTCCAGTACCTGCAGCGCGGGCTATTGCGGGCTTCGATGCGGGCGATCGACCCGGCGCGAAGCCGGCCGGACGCGATCCGGCATCGGTTCGACAAGCGCGAGCCCCTGGTGCCCGGGAAGGTGTACGAGATCCGGATGTCGCTGCCTCCGGTGGGGGCCGTGATCCGCCAAGGCCACCGGCTCGAGATCCTGATTGCGGCGCCCTCGCCGATCGCTCAGCCGGATTGGAGTTTCCTGCCCGCGGGTCAGCCCGGACGGAACACCGTCTATCACTCGGCGGACCGGCCATCGGTGCTGACCGTTCCCGTCATTCCGGGTGCGAAGGCCCAGGGGCCCGTGCCGGTGTGCGGGACGCTGGACTTCCAGCCCTGTCGCCCGGCGAACACGGTCGATCAGCTGATGTTCATCGTGCGGCCGAAGATCGTACCCTGAGAGAGTGGCACCTCGGCGAATCGTCGCCCGTCTCGCGTGTACCTGGAGTTGGGATGACCAATCAATCGGTCGTGATCGCGGGCGGCGGACCGACGGGGCTTATGCTCGGAGATGAACTGGCGCTGGGGGAGTGGACGTCGCCGTCGTCGGGCGCCGGCCCAGTCGGGACTCTGCGGCGGGCGTCGTATCCCCACAGAGTTCCGATATGCATCACAGTCCGGACGACGCCTAACGGTTCAGCATTGAGTGCGAAGCCGCCTCGCGGAGTCCGACGAGACAGGGGCTGCCGGCGCCCGTCGACCGCTCCGATTCCGGGTTAGGCGGCGCCCGGAGCGAAACCCGCTCCCGACATCCTGGCCGTGCGCTCGACGCCGTCCTCCCCGCGTTCCTCGCGACGAAGTTCCTACGCGGGCTTCTCCTCGCGTCGGGCCATTCGACGAAGTAGCCAGATCGCGATGCAGACCATCACGGCACCAAAGACGACCTTGGCGACCAGGAAGAAGAAGCCTACCGCGATACCGATGAACGGGAGAAGGAAAACCACCAGAACTTTCCACAGCAGGACAGCGACCACACCGGTGGCGGCGACGCCGAGAATGGGCTTCAGGATAGTCAGGCTCCGCTAGAGGAGGCCACCCTACGGCTTTCATCGCCAGAGGTGTCAACGCCGACCGGAATGCGCTCGGGACCGACCGGGATGTCCCAGCTCGCGACCGCGCCCAGCCCGGGTGACTACCTCACCAAGCCGACAGCCTGATCGACCCGGCGGCTACCGGTCCACCTTCCGTTTCAGGTCGCCGAGCTGCCGTTCGACCTCGGGGGGAATCAACAGGTCGTCCGAGATCCCGGCGATCTCCTCCGCCTCGCGCCACGCCTCCAGCAGCACGTCGAGCTCGCCCTCGATGGCTCGACGCTCCGATTCCTCGTGAAGGGCCATTTCGAGGGCAAGTCGAGTCGGCCCATCCAGCTTCGCGATCGGAGGGATCGCGGCGAGCGCTGCGACTCGAGCCGGCCGGTTTCGCGACGCCACGAACTGCTCGATGAAAGCCTCGGATCCTCGCTCCGCCTCGAGCCTCCCCACCGCGGCCTTCACCGTCTGCTTGCTCCCCCCGCCGGCGTTGATCG
>JBDTOH010000335.1:0-6453 GCA_039933355.1 Gemmatimonadota bacterium
GGGCAACCAACCAAGCCGCGGGCACCGTTAGCTGGCTCGGAAACCCGACCAACCTTGGCACGCTCGTCGTGGAGCAGAACTTGTTCTTTGCGCCGCACGTTACGATCGAGGGCGTCGGCCTGCTCACCAACGGCGGCACGATCACCCGCCGATCCGTCTCTCCGGCAGTGGTGCACTGGAATATCGACGTCAAGAACAACGGCAGCTGGGATGTGAGGGGAGACGTCGCCTTCGATAAGCCTAACGGGGCATACCACAACTACGGCGCCATGATCGCGCAGAGCGCCGCTCTGCTCACGGTATCCGCCGGCGCGACGTTTACGAACCATGAGCCGGGCACCGTGACGCCGCAGACGCCGGGCGCCAACGGCGGCACGCTCCGGCTCGACGGCGGCCATTTCGCCGGGACCGGCTTTGTCGGCATGGACGTGAGCCCGGAGAACGGCGGTACCGTGGACCCGGGAGCGCCGTTCGGCGTCCTCACGGCCGCGAGCTACTACAATCCCGACAACTCCGGTGCGATCAACATCGAGGTCGGCGGTGCGGTGCCCGGTCAGAACTACGACCAGTTCGCAACCACCGGCCAATTCACGCGGAGCGGAACGCTCAACATCATCTCGATCGGATCGGTAGGCGTCTGCGGGCAGGTGCTCGACATCGTGACCGACAACTCCCCGGGAGGCCAAGGAGCGTTTCAGGCGATTACCGGGCAGAGCGCCGGCGCCGGCCGAGCATGGCGTGTGCTGGTCAAGTCGCACGTCGTCCGGCTGGTCGGATTCAATCCCACGGTCAAGATCGGCGTGGAGCCGGGCGGCATAGCGGTCGCGGAAGGCGGTCCTTCGGCGGGTTACAACGTCTGCCTCTCGAGCGCCCCGACGAGCAACGTTACGGTGACGGCGACGCCCGACAATCAAGTCACCGTGGCGCCCGGCTCTGTCGTTTTTACCCCGGCCAACTTTGATCTCCCCCAGGCGATGTCCGTCACCGCGGTCGACGACGCCGCGGTCGAGGGGCTTCACACCGGCACCGTCACCCACTCGGCTGCGAGCGCCGATCCGAGCTACACGGGGGTCGCCGTACCTTCGCTCACGGCGCAGATCACCGACAACGACGCGGCGCCGAACCAAGGCCCCGTCGCGACCGACGACGCGGCCGCCACGCCGGAGGACAGTCCGGTTTCGATTGCCGTGTTAGGTAACGACAGCGACCCCGATAGCGACCCACTCACGGTAACCGCGGTGACTCAACCGGCGAACGGCACGGCCACTATCAACAGCGCAGGGACTGCCGTCAGCTATAGTCCGCCCGCCAACTTCACCGGGTCCGCATCGTTCACCTACACGATCGGCGACGGCCACGGCCACACGGCGACCGCAACGGTTGTGGTCACAGTGACGCCCGTCAACGACGCGCCGACCGCCGGGAATGATGCCGGCGCCACCACCTCTCCCGCAGCGGTCACGGTTTCCGTGCTCGCAAACGACGCGGACATCGACGGCGACGCGTTGTCCGTATCCGCCGTCACCCAGCCGATCAGCGGCTCGGCCGCGATCGCGAACGGCGGCCAGGCAGTGACGTACACTCCGCCCACAGGCTTCGGCGGTATCGTGACGTTCACCTACACCGTGACCGACGGCCACGGCGGCTCTGCGAACGCAACGGTCACCATCACGGTCACGGCGCCGGCTTCGAGCAATCGCAATCCGAGCGCGCTCGACGACGTGTTCACATCCTCGACCGCGAGCGGCCTCCCCGTCCTGGTGCTGGCCAACGATTCCGATCCCGATGGCGACCCGCTCAGCGTCGTCGCGGTGACCCAACCCGCCAGAGGCACGGCAAGCGTCACCTCGCAGGGGCTGATGGTCTCTTACACGCCGCACGCGGGATTCGTGGGTGTCGATCAGTTCACGTACTCGGTCAGCGACGGTCGGGGTGGAACGGCGTCCGCCACAGTTCGAGTGACTGTCATCGCGGCCGTCCCGTACGATCTCGAGCTCGACGTTGATGTGGTGGCTCCGATCCGGCTCGGTGGGCTCGGCCGCCAGAACGTCACCGTGCGCAACAGCTCGCTCAAGACGCTTGGCAAGTCGGCGGATGCTCCGGCGTCCCTTGTCACCTTTGCGCCGGTGGCCGGTCTGGCGCTCGTATCGGTCTCGAACGGCGGGGTGACGCTCACGTGCCAGCCGGCACCGAACGGGGACGTGACCTGCCGGGTTCCCATGCTCCGCGGCGTGGTGCCGCCGATCAGCTACACCTTCGTCGTCTCCTATCGCGCGGTCCAGGTCGGGGCGTGGACGCCTAGCTACGTGCTCAGCCCTGGGGGCGGCGATTCCAACGCTTCCAACAATGCCGGTGCTCGGGTGATCGTAGTGAGGCCCTGAGCTCGCTTCGGCGACGTGATCTCTCGGGAAGGGCGGGCCGTTCCGGCTCGCCCTTTCTCGTTTCCGCCGAGCGCTCGCACCTGGACTTCCCGGAGCTCGGAACCCACTTTCGAAGAGACCATACTCCGCGGAAACCCGGCGACCGGGCGAGGATCGTGATGGGCGACGCCCGGCATGACGTGACCGAGCTGCTCCAGAGACTGCAGGCGGGCTCGGAGGACGTGTACGACCAACTCATCCCGATCCTCTACGGGGAGCTCCGCTCGCTGGCATCGAGCTACCTCCGTGGGGAGCGCCCCGACCATACCCTCCAACCCACCGCCCTGGTCCATGAGGCGTTCCTGAAGCTCGTCGATCAGCGGAGCACCACGTGGCAGAACCGGGCCCACTTCTTCGGGATCGCCGCGCAGGCCATGCGACGGATTCTCGTCGATCACGCCCGCCGTCATCGGGCCGAAAAACGGGGTGCGGGACGGGGGATCACGCTCGAAGACCATATGATGCTGACCGAAGCACCCGACGTGGACGTGCTGCTGGTCGATAGCGCGCTCGATCGGCTCGCGGCCCTCGACGCGCGGCAGGCCCGGGTGGTCGAGCTCAGGTTCTTCGCCGGTCTCGGCAACGAGGAGGTGGCCGAGGTGCTTGGCATCTCGCTCGCGACGGTGAAGCGGGACTGGATCCTCGCTAAAGCGTGGCTTCAGCGGGAGCTGGACGGGTCTCCCGAGGATCCGGCGAACGGATGAGCCGGTTCGGGCCTCGATTGCGCGTGGGTTCCGGCCCCCGGTTCGATCGCGTCCGACCTCCGATGGTTTGAGCAGCTTATGAGCATGACTCCCAAGCGCTGGCGGGTGGTGAAAGGTCTCTTCGACCAGGTCGTAGATCTTCCGCTGGACGAGCGGAATGCCCGCCTGGCCGAGCTCGCGTTCGGAGATGCCGACCTCCGGATGGAAGTCGAGAGCCTCCTGGCCGCGCTCTCGGCGGAACAGGACCGGTTCGAGCGGCCGGCGGCGCTCAAGCTCGCCAGCGGCGACTATCTCCACGGCTCGCCCGGTCCCTCGATGGTGGGCCGGAGGGTCGGGACGTACCTCATAACCCGCGAGATCGGCCGGGGCGGCATGGGCGCCGTGTACGAGGCCCACCGAGCCGACGATCACTTCCAGAAGCGGGTCGCGATCAAGATGGTCCCGATCGGCCGCGACACGGAGCTGATTCTGCGCCGCTTCCGGTACGAGCGGCAGATCCTGGCCCGGCTCGAGCACCGGAACATCGCGGTGCTCCTCGACGGCGGCGTGACCGAGGAGGGCCAACCGTTCTTCGCGATGGAATACGTCGAAGGCCGGCCGATCGACGCCTACTGCGCGGAGCGTAGGCTTTCGCTCCGGGGCCGGCTCCAGCTGTTCCGCCAGGTCGCCGGGGCGGTCCAGTACGCCCACCAGAATCTGGTCGTTCATCGGGACATCAAGCCGAGCAACATCCTGGTCACCGGCGACGGGACGGTGAAGCTGCTCGACTTCGGGATCGCCAAGCTGCTCAGGCCCGACGAGGAAGACGAGCTGAGCCTCACCCAGGGCGGGCAGGTGCCGCTCACGACCGCCTACGCGAGCCCGGAGCAGATCCGGGCCGAAGCGGTCACGACCGCCACGGACATCTACTCGCTCGGCGTGGTGCTCTACGAGCTCCTGGCCGGCCGGCCGCCGTTTCCGATCAGCTCGGCGCCGCTCCCCGTCGTTAGGCGGAGGATCTGCGAGGAGGCGCCGCTCCCGCCGAGCCAGGTGGTCACGACCGAGACCGCGATCTCATCGGATGCGGGGACGACCCGGCGACTCCAGCGCACCCTCGCCGGTGAGCTCGACAACATCGTGCTCATGGCGCTCCGGAAGGAAGCGGAGCGGCGCTATCCGTCCGTGGAGCAGTTCTCCGAAGACATCCTCCGGTATCTCGCGGGGCTGCCGGTTCAGGCCCAACCCGACTCGTTCGGCTATCGGAGCCGCAAGTTCCTGGTGCGGAACCGGGTCACCGTCACGGCCGGTGTCTTGGTCCTCGTGTCGCTGGTTGGGGGGCTCGTAGCGACTGCGTGGGAGGCGCGGGTGGCCCGGCATCACGAGGCTGCGGCCGCGGCCGAAGCCGCTCGCGCCCGCGAAGTCCTGACCTTCATCGAGCAGACGTTCCGGGCCGCAGACCCGAGGGAGAGCGGCCGTGACGTCCGAGTCGTGGATGTCTTGGCGCGCGCGCGGGACCGGGCCGGCCGGGAGCTCGCCGGCCAGCCGGAAGTGAAGGCCGGCGTTCTCCTGGCCATCGCTCGCACGTATCTAGGCCTTGGGCTCTATGCCGAAGCCGACAGCGTCCTCACCGAAGTCGTCGCGCTCTGGCGCGGCATCCCAACGGGCCGCGCCAAGCTCGCCGAGGCGCTGAATGATCTGGGCCAGGTCCACTTGATGACGTACGACATCGGACCGGCGGAACGTTCGATCAAGGAAGCGCTCGCGATCCGGCGCGCCGACCCGGCTACCCCGCCGGGCGACCTGGCCGCGTCGCTCAGCACACTGGGCGAGCTGTTGCTCGAACAGGGCGACCCGGCCGGGGCGGCCGGCGCGGCCCGGGAAGCGCTCGGCCTCCGGCGCCGGGCGTTAGGCGATACCGCGAACGACGTCGCCAACAGCCTCCATAACCTGGCGGTCGCGCTGGGCACTCAGGGAAAGACCGGCGAGGCGGAGCCGCTCCACCGCGAGGCCCTCGCGATCCTGCGCCGGCTCAGAGGCCCCTCACATCCGGACGTCGCAATCGAGCTGGGAGCGCTGGCCTACCTCGCCGGCGAGCGGCACGACTACCCCGGCGCGGACACGTTGTACACCGCGGCGCTCGCGATGAAGCGGGAGACGTTCGGGGCCGAGCATCCGGAAGTCGCGAGCACCGCGTACGGTTACGCCGCGATGCTGTTCGACTGGGGGCGGTACGAGCAGGCAGCCGCGGGGGCCCGGGCGGTGATCGCGCTCCGGGGCCGGTCGGTCCCGGAGACGAGCGGAATCTTGAGCGCGGCGCTCAGCGTGGAGGGCCGGAGTCTGGTGGCGCTCGGGCACGGTGCTGCGGGAGAAGCGCGGCTCCGCGAGTCGCTCACGCTCCGCCGCAAGACCCTCCCGGCCGGTCACTGGCTGATCGCGACCGCGGAGAGTACGCTGGGCGAGGCGGTCGCGCTCCAGGGCCGGTTCACGGAGGCGGAGCCGCTGCTGGCGGAGAGCTACGAGCACCTAACGAAAAGCGGGGGAGTCTCGCCGGCCCGGATCGATGAAGCGGCGGCCCGGCTGGTCCGCCTCTACGAGATGAGCGGCCGGCCTGCGCTCGCCGACCGCTACCGGAAGACTTCCGCTCCGCCCTGAGCGGGCCGCTGCGGTCGCGCGTTAGGCGTCCGAGGTCGCGCCGCTCCGCTCCGCCACCGTGAAGTTGATCCCGTCGGGATCTTCGTACAGCGCGACCCGCATGTCGTACTTGGTCTCCGGCGGGTTGAGACAGGGCACGCCCGCCTTCACGAGTCGCTGATGCACGTGGTCGAGATCGTCGACGTAGAAGCTGAGGCGGCAGGACCCGGCGATCATCGGCGGGTGGTGGGTCTTGCCGTGGCCGTCGACGTGGGCCAGATGAAGCGCCAGCGTGGCGCCGCCCGTATCGAACTCCGCCGCGGTGCGGCTCTCCTCGATGAGCCGGATCCCCAGGAGATCGCGATAGAAGCGGACCGAGTCGCGGAGATCCCGCACGATGAGCGTCACATAACGAAGCTGCATAGGAGCCCTTCAGTTGCGGAGGTGCCTCTAAGGTATCACAGCGGGCGGCGGTAGCTAGGTCGGCTTCCCATCCCGCCGTCCTGTCGCCGGTCCGGGGCCGAGAATTGACGACCCGGCGCTCAGGCGGCTGACCTATCGGTGGCGGATTCGAGTCTCCTCACGGACATGCCATACTTCATCAAGCCCTCCCTCGACGCGATCGACTCGTCGAAACACCCGGTCCTCGACGCTTGGGCCAGGACGGCGGCCGGCGTGAGCACCGAACGGCTGCTTCAAGGATCCTTCGCCCACCCACC
>JBDTOH010000336.1:0-6449 GCA_039933355.1 Gemmatimonadota bacterium
CAAATGCCGCGATCTTCGACGCGGCCAATCGATTCAAGGGCTGCATACCCGGCATTCACGAGATCCTTCGCCGTCAGGGTCTCTTGGCCGGCCGGTGGTGCCTCGACGCCAAGGAGGACCTCTCCTCGGGCCAGGCGCAGGAGATCGGCCGGGTCTGCCGCGCCTATCCCGGCCTCAACGACGACCGGTTCGTCGCCGCCAATCTCGACCGCTGGCTTCGTTAGGCAGTGAGGCCCTCGTCATCCCAGAGTCGCGAGGGCGAGCGATGGATCCCGGTCGAGCCCGCGCGGCGCTCGGGGGCGGACCGTCATTTGGGCCAGTAGGTCAACGCCAGCCGCCGGCCGTAATAGAGGCCGATCCCGCTCGCGATCGTGCTCACGATATACGCCGTCATCGTCCCGGCCAGCGCGCCGAGCCACCAACCGATCGCGCCGAACAGGGTGGCGCCGATCGCGGACAACAGCCAGCTCACTGCAGGCCGACGAGATCGACCGTGAAGACCAGGATCGAGTGTCCCGGGATCGGTCCGTGCCCTGCGATGCCGTAGCCTAACGACGACGGAATGATGAGCTGGCGCCGGCCGCCGACCTTCATCCCGGCAACGCCTTCATCCCACCCGGCGATCACGGCGCCGACGCCGAGCTTGAACGAATATGCCGGGTCGGCGGATCCGTTCGCATCGAACTGGGTTCCGTCGGCCAGGGCTCCGGCGTAGTGCACGCTCACCTGCTGGCCCGGGACTGCCTCCGGGCCGGTCCCGATGATCACGTCTTTGTAATACAGGCCGGTTGGGGTCTTTGCCATCCCCGCGAGGTCGATCCCCAACGAGGGAGCAAACGTAGTGTTTTCGATGGTGGCCTCCGAGGGCGGTTTGTCACGGGCACAGCCTGCGGCGAAGACGATGAGCGGGAAAGCGAATGACCAGGTCCGAAGCATGAGACCCCTGAGGAAGCGGCGTTGAGAACTACTACCCGCGGTGCACCGCTATAGCAAATTATTCCGGCCGCTCCGGCCGGAGAATGCTCGGGCATTTCCCTCTTCTATGGAGCGCCGCGAGGCCGGATCGATGTCGAGCAGATCGAGCTTCGCGACCGAGTTTTCCGGGAGCCGCATCGGCGCCGCCGTGCCGAAGCAGAACCGCGCTACGCCCACGGTGTCCAGCAGGAGCGCGAGGTGCTCCTCGGGCGGACCCCAGATCCAGCAGATGTCCCAGAGAATCCGCTCGCCCTCTTCCGGCGTGGAGCCGAAGTGCACCTGCTCGATGAAGTCGCGATCGGCGTGGGTGACGATGAGCTTGAGCTTGGGATGACGGCGAATCAGGGTCCGGATCGCCCATGGCGGCAAGTCCGCGGCGGAATCATTTGGATGCCGCTGGCGGACATCCTCGAGCTTGACGGCCGTGAGCAGCGGAAGCCCTCGCTCCGCGCACGCTCCGGCAAGCGCCGTCATGCCGGCGCCAGCGGGATCGATCCCGTAGAACATCGGATCGGCACGCACGCAGGGCGCTTCGGCGCGCAGAGCCTCGTCGAGGACTCTCTCCCAGCCCGCGAGCCCGGGATGGACCGCGAGGACCGGCCGCTGCCGGGGCGATTCGGCTGCTTCGAGCAGCGCCGCGTTGCCTTCAGTCGGGTCGCGCCAGAACATCGCCGACAGGTGCGAGACCCACGCCTCGCTCACGCCGATCTGATCCATCCGGGCAAGCAACGATTCGGCCGTCGCCTCGACTCCAGCGCGGAACGGATAGGCGCCGAGAAAGCAGTTCGCGTCGATCATCCGAACGCTCCCGCCGGGAAGATCCGCGCCGCGTTCGCCCACCGAATCGCTTCGAGCTCCGGAATCGAGAGGAGTCCTTCGAGCCGCCTGAGCTTGGCCCAGCCCGTGTCCATGGTGATGTCGCTGCCCCAGAGAATCCGGTCGACGCCCACGGCATCGAGGCAACGCTCCAGCATCCCTTCGTCCACCCCGCTTCCCGACAGGTCGACGAACACGTTAGGTGCGTCGCGGAGGACATGGAGCGAGTGGAGCCAGTCGCCGCCGCCCGCAATATGGGCGAGAATGAACGAGACACCGGGATGACGGGCGGCCCAGAAGCAGAGCTCGACCGCGTCGGAGGCTTCCTGACCGGGCCACTCGCGCCGCCGGTGCTGCCAGATATGCTGAAGAATTGGAACGCCGCGGGCAGCGGCCCGCTCCGCGATCGGGTCGTGGAGCGGGTCCGTCGTCCGCCGGCTCGCCGCGAGCTTGATGCCGATCATCCCAAGAGCAAGGCACCGGTCGATCTCGCGGAGCGCGTGATCGGTGTAGTTCGGATTCACGCAGACATAGCTGCGTATCCGGTTGGGACGCGCGGCCTGAATGGCGAGCAGCGCGTCGTTACCGGCGGAGACATCTTCCATCGACGGGAAATACGTGGGAGAGCGGCGGCCGAAGCTCCCGAGAATCGACGCGACATGCCAGTCGATGCCCATCTTCTCGCCGGCGGCCAGCCGGCTCGCGTTCCGCTCGCGCCAATCCGACCGGGGCGAGGCGCCGTGATAGAAATGAGCATGGACGTCGATCAGCATCAAGTCAGGCTCCCGAGCACGCCGTCCAGCGTAGCGAGCGCGCTCTCCACTTCCGCCGGTCCGTGCGCCAGCGAGACGAAATTATAGGCTGTCCGCTTGAACAGGAGACCCCGCTCGGCGGCGAGCACGGCCATCCGTTCGGACGCGCCCGGCTCGCGAAAACGGAGGTAGCACATCTCCGGAATCCCGCTGACGCTCTCGACCAGCGCGGCGTGGCGGCCCTGAAGCCGCTCGAGCCCCGCGTAGAGGAGCGCACCGACTCGCCCGAGGTGCCCGGGCACGTCTTCCGACTCGATGATGCCCAGCGTGGCTCGAGCAGCCGCGAGCGAGACGAACTCGGTCGCCAGGGTCGAGGAGATCCAGGTCTCGGCGACCTTGGCCATCAGATCCGCCCGCCCGCCCACCGCCGCGAGCGGAAACCCGTTCGCGAGCGCCTTCCCGATCACGACCAGATCGGGGACGACCCCGTAGCGCGCCGCCGCGCCGCCTAACGCGACCCGGAACGCGGTCTTGACCTCGTCGAACACGAGCACCGCGCCGGCCCGGTGGGTCTCGCTCCGTACGGCTTCGAGCCAGTCGGGATCGGGTGGCGCATCGATCACCGGTTCGATCATGACGCAGGCGAGGCCGGGGCCGGCGGCCCGGATCAACGCCGCGCTCCGCTCGACATCGTTGAACGGAATCTCGCCGTAGAGCCGGCTCACGGGCTCGGGCACGCCCCGGCCCCGGCTACACCAGTCGAGCCAGCCGTGATAGCCGCACCCGAGCACGAAATCCCTTCCTGTCGCCACCCGGGCCAGCCGGACCGCCGCCGCCGCCGCTTCGGCCCCGGTCTTCAGGAACCGGACCTGATCCACTCCTGGGAGGAGCCGAGCGAGCAGCGCGGCGACCTCTTCCTCGAGCACGGGCCCGAGCGGACCGACCGCGCCGCGGGCCGCCGCCTCGGCCACGGCGGCCGTGACGGCGGGGTGGCCGTACCCGAGCCCGACCGCACCTAACGCCATGACGAAGTCGAGAAAGGTTCGGCCGCGGTCGTCGGTGACATGGCACCCCTCGCTCCGGGCCAACCGGGCGGGAACCCCGACCGCCGACGACCCGAACAGAGCCTCGGGCCGCTTGCTCCCGGTCGACGTGAAGCCGGCGACCCTCACCCGACGCACTCCAGGACGCCGAAGCTGTCCGGATGGTGGCGATCGCCGCGAAGGTAGACCCATCCGACCTGCCCGCTCCATACGAGCTGGCCGGCACGGCGGACCCGATCGCTTCTCATCTCGTTGACCACGAGGTCGAACCGGATTCTCGGTGCCACGCCCACGTGGGCGAGGTCCGTGCACGGGACCGCGGCAGTGATGCTGTAACCGTCGTCGGTGCGCTGCCACATCGCTCGAACGCGATCAGGCGGCGGAGAACCCGGAGTCAGCGCCCTCACCGTCACATCGTCGTCGGAGACGGGCCGGATCAGATAACCCGCCACGGTGCCGTCGGGCATCTGATAGTGGATCTGAACCCCGTCCGCGTTCACGTCGTCGGGTTCGTTGTCGAACCGGAGCGGCGGCGCGTCGAGCCGTCTGATCACGACCTCGGGTTTGACGACGTCCACCCCGACGTAGAGGTGACCGTTGTCCCAGTTCACGAACCCGGTTGCGGAGAGCTCTTCGGGGCCGGGATACGGCTCCTCGCTCCGGAGGTAGTGGGACTCGTCCGCCATCTCGAGCGGCTCGGTGGTGTCGAACCCGGCGAGCGTGCCGTCGATCGGGGGCGGCTCGTGGGCCCAAAGCGCCCGGCCCACCGTTTCGAGCGGGCGCTGCTTGAACAGCCGGCTCGCCGGCCGCTCCGGGCCGAACGAACCACCTAACGTGACGGTCCCGTCGGCGCCGGTCACCACGGCATGTTCGGCCGTCAATCGAATGGTGGTCTGCTTCCCCCCGGCCGAGACCACTATCCCATCGGCGCTTTCGGACACCGTCGTGACGGTTCCGGCCGAGTCGAGCACGGTCACGAAGTGAACGTAGAGCCCCTCACCTCGCTGGATATACATCGTCCGGCGCCCGGTTTCCCCGGGAAGCCCAGGCGCGCTCGCCCGGAGCAGAGTCCCGCCGAGGAGGACAATGCGAAACGTCGCGCCGGCCTCGACGGCTTCGATCGTGACGGCGCCGGGCGACGAGAGGGTGAGCTCTTCGACCTCGGTCAGGAACTCTTCCCCGATCTCCCGGGCTTGCCAGCTTCCGGGCGTCGTCACCGCGGAGGACGCGTTCGGGTGCCAGGCGGCGTCGAAGACGTGATGCACGTGACTCTCGACTTCGGTCACGACCAGGACCCATTCGGGCCCGCTCACTACATACCGCGTCATGTCACCGAACCGCCCCACGACCCAGCCCCACTGCTCTCCCGCTTCGAACGCGAGGCACCGGGCGTCGCCCGCGGGCTGCGACTTGCCGTCAAGCCGCGGAGCGTTGTGCGAGAGGGTGGAGCGATACCAGAAGAGGTCCCGCGCGACGTAGGAACCCGCGCCCGGATCGGGAAGCCAGTGAACGCCCCGATCGTGGAGCGTTAGGTGAAGCCGGTCGGCGTGGCCGTGGCCGCCGCCCTGCGCGCCGCTCTCGAGGCTCACGTAGCGGTCGCCTCGCCGGAACACCGCGAGCCCCTGACCGGGGAGCAGCTCGGTGGCGGCCTCCCACGGGCCTTCGGCCTCCGGCAGCTCGGGCGCGACGGAGAGCAGCGCCCACCAGGACAGATCGCGCCGGAACCGGTGAGTCGCGACCGTCTCGCCCGCCTCGTGCAGGTAGGCGTCGTAGGTCACTGCGGGCGTGACGGGCCGGGCGTAGAGCGCGCGGAGCCAGGGTATCAAATCCGCCGAGGCCGGCCCACCTAACGCTGCCCGACCGACTTCCCAGCTCTCGAGATACGCCGGGTGCGAGAGCGACACACCGTACCGCGAATCCTTCCGGGCCGGAAAAGTGAGATCCGGAAGCGCGGTCCGCGCCGGCGCCAGCAGCGCATTGTTGAAATGACCCGCGAGCTCGGAATCCTCGAGCAGATCGCTCCCCGCAATCCGAGCCCACGCCAGCCCGACCAGAAGGCCGCGAATCGCGAAGAGGTGGTAGTTCTCGCCTTCGAACCACATCCCATCCGGGCCAAAGCCGTCGGTGAGGTGGGCGAGCAAGCCGGTCGGGCCCTCAATGGTGTCGCGGGCCAGCTCCTCGTCGCCGAACCAGACCGCGAGCGCCGCGAGCGCCGCATTGTTCCAGGTTTGCCGGTTCGAGCTTCCCTCGTTGAACTCGCCGATCAGGTTCGCGGCCTCGTCGGCGATCAAATTGATCGAGTTGACGTCGGCATCGTCGAGGGCGCCCATCTCGCGGAGCAGAAACGCGGCGGCGAAGTAGCTCGTGATCCAGACCGATTCCAGATACGTCGAGAAGAACAGCCGAGAGGGACCCAGGACGTTGTCGCGATTGGGAAGCGCGAAGTAGAGGTCGTAGTAGGCCCGCACCAGCTCGCGCGCCTTGGCGATCGCATCGTGCCGCCCCGCGAAGATCCCGACCGTGGCGAGATGGGCCGCTCGCTCCGCCACCCACAGATGCTGAGCGCGCGCCCAGTGCGCGTGATGGCGCTCGCCGGTTTGCGCCTCGCCGCAGACCGAGCAGACGTGCCGGTCCGGGCTCCACGGATCGAAGAGCAGCGGGGCGTGATCCTTGGGGCAGACGCCGCCGTCGGTCGAGAGCAGCGCCTTTACCTCGGGGATCGCGACTCGACGCGTAAGGACCGGCTCGGCCCGAGCGACGAGCCGGTCGAGCAGCCCGCGAAGGTCGTCCGATGTCTCGATCTCCGCCTTGCGCGCCTCGATCTCCTCCGCCGTCACCATACTCGCACTCCTTGGGTGGCCCA